>CAZNLA010000575.1:0-3447 GCA_964573385.1 uncultured bacterium | reverse complement strand
CAAAGGGAATCCAGGGACTGACAGCATTATGTTGTCAACACGGCCATCGGCTATAGAATCTCTGGAACAACCCTTGTGCGGAGCCGGTGATGTTGTGCACAACCCTCATTTTATTGGTGGTGCATCGGTTAGAGTGGCAGCGGCGTCTCGTCGCTGATTGATGATGAATTAGGAAAATCCAGGGACAGTATGGATTACTCAGCTAAAACGAATCAGTTATGACATGCCAAGTTCGAAATACGTGTTCAGCGTCGTCAGGAGATCCTGCGGACGAGGAACCGCCGCACCAAAATCCACCTTGAGAGATTTGAGCAAATCCCCCCACTCAGCCGAATCGAGCGCGAATGCGGAAACGAATTGTCGAAGATCATTACGCACAGATTCCGCGATCTCTGGACCTGCGCCCGCGGGTAGCGTTGCGGTCAATCGGAACACGTCACGCCGGTGTTTTCGGATGTCGGAGTCATCGCTCGTTACTCCTTCTTTTCGACGGTGCATCAGATCCAGCCAGGCTCTCGCCTTGAGCGGGATGAGGCCGGCCGCCGTGACGATGGGCAGATCCCCGGACAAAGCCCGACAGTCAAGAATGAGCCGATAGTAAGCATCATCCATGAGGATGGCGGATAGGCTTTGAAGTTCGTTATCGAGTTTTAAGATGTATGTAAACATATCACTAACAATAAAGTACTATACGTTATCTTTAGTGATAACTTTACATTCATCTTGTCTTTCAAAGCGAAATCGCCCCAATCCCCGCCTTCAGACTATTAGCCCTGGTCATCGCCCGAAAACCCCGGATGCCAAATATGAAAAAAGGGCTCGCAGGTACGCCTTGTACCTACGAGCCCCATACTGAATCAGATTTCTATTATACGCCTTCGAACGCAACCATCTGGTGCGCTTTAACTTCAGGAACCACGAGCTTGCAATACTCACCTTCCATAGTGAATGGCAAAGCCTCTCCGGAAGGAGCGAGTGTGACCGCTGTCGGGCGCTTGCCCGTTCGCACGGCCAGCGGAATATCACGCACGGGATAGAGTTCTTCAATCCACTCCACGTGAATGTGCCGCCGCTGGGGTTGGAAGTTTACCAGATGGGCCACCAGACGTTTCTGTTTCACCTGGCGGTTGACCGATACTTCCATCGCCGAGGGAGCGTGAGTCTTTACCATGGGCTGAGGAAGCACCTGCTCCAGCACGCGTTCCACGATACTCTTGTACAGGGAGTATGCGTGGTTCCGATACGCCTTGAACACTTCCGTAGAAATATAAGCAACACTGTTTTGCATATTTTTACCAAAATCAACAAAATGGGGGGATCCGATTTTCACTTTATCAATTGAAGGATTTTCGTCGAATAGCGGTGCGCTTGGGGTGTGAGTTGTTTCTATCCAGTTTTTTCCATAATCATGCGAAATTCTGAATCCAACAAAAGGGCCTATTTCTGTCCATCCAACTCCATTGCAACTATTCTGGTATTGCCACACACCCGGAGACGTATGAAGATTGGGAAATGCAGTATATCGACCGACACGACCTTGCCGCCATGGGACGCGTATGGTATCTGGAATGTTGGGCACGGGCACGCATGGGTGACAGCGAGGGAATTATCAACTCACTTCGGCGCGTAGCGGAAATAGGAAAAGCTAACAACTGGTCATGGTGGGAACGTTATTACTCAGAGAAAACCGGAGATCTTGGCAAGTACCACTTCAACCGTTACTGCGAATATCCGGCCAATTTCATTCGTATTGTGAACCAGTTTCTATAGTAGACATGTCCGGAAATAAAAGGATTAATAAACAAAATGAATAACAAAACATATCATATCGACCCGGTAAATGGCGACGATGCCAATGATGGTTTATCGCCATTAAGTTCCATTAAAACATATATCAATCGCGATATCACCGGTGGCGATACCGTGCTGTTCAAGCGCGGCAGCGTCATTCGCGATATTCTATATACCTGCAATGGCACTGAAAACGTGCCTGTTACTTATGGCGCTTATGGCGACGGTGATAAGCCTGTATTCATGGGTTCGGTACCGGCAGGCGACGCGGGGAAATGGATTGAGGAAAAACCTTCTATCTGGCGATTCACCGGCGAACTTCCCAGCGAAGTCTGCAACCTTATTTTCAATAATGGCGAGTTCTGCGGCAATATGCGCTGGCAACTGGATGAGTTGGGACAACCTGGCGAATGGCACTACACCGGCATCGGTAAAAGCTCCGCTGGAGAGAAGTTGAGTGATGAGACTCTGTATCTCTATTCACCTGTAAATCCCGGACTGGCATATTCCAGCATCGAATGCGCGTTGTGGGGACAGCGGTTGATGGTCAGCGGACAGCATGACATCATACTGGAAAATTTATCTTTTCAAAACTCCGGGGTACATGGTTACCAGGGATTTCACACCAGCAATATCATCATCCGCAACTGCGATTTCCGGTTTATTGGCGGCGCGGTATGGAGCCGCGAGTTAAAGATTCGTTTCGGCAATGCTATTGAATATTGGGATGGCGCCTGCGATAACATTGTCGAAGGCTGCTATTTCGATAACATTTACGACTCCGGGGTCACTCACCAGGGTGGAGAGACCCGCAATATTCCGGAACGAATCTATTTCCGCAATAACTTTTTTAATAATTTTGGCATGTCCGCCTATGAATGCCGCGAACCGTCGCAGGAAATATATTTTGAGCACAATACCTGCGTAAATGCCGGCTGTGGTTTCAGTATGCAAGCGGAAATTCCACCACGCCAATCAGAAATTTACCCGCAACCTATGGGACATCACGTATTCATCTGGCGGGTAGAGCCAGGCACACAACCGGGAAAAGTATATATTCGTCATAATATTTTCAGCGAAGCCCCCTATGGCGCCGCAATTTATTCTATAATTGACCCCATAGATGAACGCCAATTCGTCATCGACAATAATCAATACTGGCAAACAACCGGCGATTTGCTGATGCGCTTTGGCGGAAATAATTACAATATTATAGAATTTGATCGGTATCAAGCAGAATGCGGACAGGACGCACTTAGCATACTTAAAAAGGCGTAATTATGAATATTAAGCAACATATTGAATTAGCCGGTGGAGCCTTGCTGACAATGCTTGACGCGGAAAACGATTATCTACCCACTAATGGATACGAGGTAGCGCATGACCTTGGACGTTGGTGGGATGCAGTGCTGCGGTTGGAAGAAACCATCGGTTTCGTTATTCCGGCGGAGTTGGAATCCGCGTCTCTTCGCAACCTTCAGCGACTGACGAATAATCCGGATTGTCTATTGATGGTAGATAAAATAAATCCTCACAATTACCGTGAAACCATGCTTGCCTACGGCGGATTAGCGCGACGGAGAAACAGTGCGTGGGCGAAGATGGATAAGAAATCGCTTTTCTGGTGGTACGGGCACACGCCCGTTGAGACCGCCT
>CAZNLA010000574.1:0-3455 GCA_964573385.1 uncultured bacterium | reverse complement strand
TATAATCAGAAAGCTTTAGTGTATGCTTAAAGAGCAATTCATTATCAATTTTAAACCATATCAACATCCGCGTCCATGGTTCATCTGCCTCAGCCCAACCATGTGGTGATGCCGGTGCGTGCAGTAATACGGCCCCCGGTCCCAACCTTTGCAACTCGCCTATATTATATGTGCTGTTGCCATTTAAAATAATATGACTTTCGTAATAAGAATGAATATGTGGCACCGTACCCATACGGGCAGGCAATATATCAGGATGTATGTCAATTATATGCACATTGCGACCCAATAACCGGAACACCGGACAAACCATAGTAATCCGACGGCATAAAAATCGCATATCAATAATCGATATTTCATTTATCTTGTGGTTATTCATAGTCTTTTTCCCAACATGTTGGCGTAAATATACCATAAATTGCCGAAAAACAATACTAACTATTTTAAAGGTACTGTGCTTATTTTGGTTTGCACTATTTCCATCCTTCTCTTACTGCAATAGATTCTATATAATAACACCACATGACAGAAGATATAATTCAGGTTCGGGTGGCTTTACCCACACTGGGGTGCAAAGTTAACAGGTATGACAGTGATGCGTTGGCGCGGGAATTGCGGCGACGTGGATACCAGATAGTACCTGCTACACAACCTGCGGACGCGTATATTGTTAACACCTGCACCGTAACCGCCGATGCCGGGGCAAAATCCCGCAAGATGCTGCGTAAATCGTTAAAAATTCAACCCGGCGCGGTGATGATAGTCACCGGGTGTTATGCTGCCCTGGACAGGGATGAGGTTGAGGATATTGACGGCGTAACCGCGGTGGTACCACTGGAAAAACAAGCGGAAATACCCGACATGCTGGAAAAATTGTTGCCACCACGGTTCTGTAATAATGTGGGTGGAATTACCGGGTCAATAAACCGTACCCGCGCGGTGGTGAAGGTGCAGGATGGGTGTGACCGCAAATGTGCCTATTGCGCGGTGACAATAGCCCGGGGTGATTTGCGCAGCAGACCAATATATGAAATTATTGAGGAAATAACAGAAATATTACAATATGGCGTTAAAGAAATTGTGCTTACCGGCATTCGTCTTGATGCATATGGCATGGAAAGTGATAAATACAAACTGGCTGACCTGATAAAAGCAACCATACCATTGAATATCCCGCGCCTTCGTTTATCGTCATTGGAGCCAATTGGCATAGATAAAGATTTAATTACCACATTGGCGGCACACCCCACCTTGTGCCGGCATTTTCACCTGTGCCTACAATCTGGCGATGATGAAATATTGTCAAAAATGCGACGTGGTTACAATTCGGATTACTTCATAAAAATGGTTGAAAATATAAAATCTGCCATGCCGGACTCCACCTTCAGCACTGACGTAATCGTCGGTTTTCCGGGTGAGTCCGACGCAGCATTCGCGAATACCTGCAATGTAATTGAGAAGATAGCATTCATAAACCTACACGTCTTCCGTTTTTCCCCACGCCCCCATACCGACGCGGAAAATATGAAAAACCAGGTACAGGACAGCATAAAAGAAACCCGCAGTGAATACCTGCATAAACTGGAAAAACAATTATTCGCGCGTAACTCGGAGAAAATAATAGGAACCATACAACCGGTATTGGTAGAACGTGGTGGAACCGGCCTAACCACCGGTGGTCACCGCGTATCCGCCGACTTTGCAATAAAAGATTTAAACAAAATAATAAATGTTCAAATTGAATCTGTTGAAGATATGATGTTGATTGGAAGGGTGAAGGGTGAAATTGCAAATTTAAAATGTAAAATTAAAAATTAAAAATTATTTTCTGTTTCATTTATTGGTGGATTTTCAATTCACCACAAAAGAGCACAAGGAACACAAAGAAAAATTTAAATAATCACTCTGTGAATCTCTGTGTCTCCTCTGTGTTGCTCTGTGTAATAATATCGTCTACTACCAATCATTAGCAACCACAGTTCCACATATATCTTTCATTGTCATCATTATATTTATAACTTGCTGATGATTACTCCGGCAATTGCTGATGTCATTATGAGGAATAATAAAAGTCTGCCTGCGCAACTGGATATTACCGCGCGACCTACTTTACGTTCCATGCCCCCGCGTGACGTTGGCACACCGGTGGTACGGGCTATCTTCTGCAATGCGGATGATATACCCAGTGCACGCCGTGCTGAGAACGAAAAACCGAATTTTCTGCCCATTTTTTTATCCTCCGATAAATTTTTATATACTTTCGCCTGTTAAATTAAATTTTTATTTTTTGCTTATTATCCTGTCAATTACATAACTTTCGCTTTAGGTCACTTCGACAGGCTCAGTGACCGGTCGCTGAGCCTGTCGAAGCGACCATTGTTAATCAAATTACCCTCTTAACAGCAAAAGTCCTGTTAATTATAATGTTTTCACATCTTTAGGTGGCCAAAAAACAGCAACGGCGCGCGCTTTTATATTGCTTAACGGTACAACTCCCCAATATCTGCTGTCAAACGATCCGCCTTCTGTGCGGTTGTCCCCCATTACAAATATATAGCCTTTGGGTATCACTATAACATCATCCTGAACCAAAGGTTGTATTTTTCTGTCATATAATACCGTTCTTCCTATCCAAATAGACAAATCATTAAGAAATTCAGAACCGTTGCCTTCGTATTCGGTTAATCTGGGACGTGGAATATCGACACTTTTCTTCGGCAGGTCTATAAATGACGGGCATAAACCGTCTATGCGATGTTCGTTTTCATACATTAGGCTATTTTTTTCTTTGATTGGCTGTTTTACCCCATTAATATATACGCCACCGTTATCGCTGTAACCACTGACAATTTTCACCCGGTCACCCGCAACGGCAATTACTCTTTTAATATATTCATCTTTAAAAACCGGGGCAGGCATGGCGTTTGCCAATTGTTGTTGAGTGACAGTATCAACATTTATCCCCAGCGTGTTTTTTGATAATTCATCCAGATAGCCGGCGGTTATTCTTAATTCATCTTTAGATAACGCATTTTTTTGATTCTCGCTATCTAATAGCCATTGGCGCAGGCTGTAAAGTTGATTATTATATATAATCGCTTCTTTTGGCGGAGTAAATACCACAACATCGCCGCGTCGCGGAGGGTGAAAATAATAAATAAATCGGTTAGCTATCAACCTGTCGGTTATGTGCATTGTCGGTATCATACTGCCGGACGGAATGTAGTATGTTTTAAGCAGAAAATTCCACACCAGGCCGAAAACTAAAATCATCGCGATAATCAAAATATCAATGGTTTCTAATCGCCAGTCTTTTTTGCCATTTTTTTCTTCCATCACAATTTTTTTACTGCGGAATTTAACATAAATAATCCTGATGATTATAAAAAGTATACTTAGAGAAATAACCGCTTCCGGTTTTTCCAGCCATTTTAATATCGGTTCAAAAAATATAA
>CAZNLA010000573.1:0-3459 GCA_964573385.1 uncultured bacterium | reverse complement strand
TGGGCATACAGATTGCTGGTGATATTGGCCGTTATCGGCCGGTGGAAGAAATTCGTGATCCATTATATGCACGGGCATTGGTGATTGAAACCGATGGCAAGCGGGTCTGTTGGTTGTCACTGGATATATTGCTTATTTCGCGAAAGTGGACAAATATCATCAAGTGTCAGGCCGCAGAACGCTTTGGGTTGGACCCGGATGCAATTATGGTGCACACAGTGCAAAACCATGCAGCACCATCAGTCGGGCATTTTTTTGTTTTCAATGAAGACGACTGGTCACTTTTCCCCAGGGAATACCCGTGGTTGCTGGGTGGCGATGACCGTTATAATATGGTGTGTATAGATGGTGTAATGGATGCTATTGGCAAAGCTATTGCAGATATACAGCCGGTGACTGTTGAAATTGGCCGTGGTGTTGATGGACGCGTTGCTTTTAACCGAAGGTTTATTATGCGCGATGGCACCGGACGGACACACCCAACTCCATGTGACCCCAATATTCTCTATTGTGAAGGCCCTGTTGACCCGGAAGTGGGAGTTATGACTTTCACGGCAGAAAATAGTCGGGTAGTGGCTGCTGTTCTGCACCATACCTGCCATCCTGTTCACGGATATCCAGAACGCTGGATATCGGCTGGTTGGCCGGGTGCCTGGTGTGATGGCGTTCGCGATATCTTGGGAGGCGATTGCGTAACCATGGTCGTTAACGGTTTTTGCGGCAATATTCATCAGCGCAACCATCTGGATCCAAATTACGTTGATGATTATAAATATATGGGACGGAAATTAACTGAAACAACTGCAACAGTGCTAAAAGATATGGTGCCCATGGATTCGCCTCTGCTGGATTGGAAAATCAAATCGTTGCAGATTCCTTTGCGCATGCCGACTGATGAAGAAATAGCAGATGCGCGAAAACTTCTTACAGAACATCCGGAACCGATATGGACAGATGAAAGCAGGACTGCGGTAGAATGGGATTGGGTTTATGCTGTCAACAGGATTGATCTTGCTGAAAATGTTAATAAAATGCCATTTTTTGATTATCCGATTCAGGTGTTTCGCCTGGGGAATACCGCATTAGTCTCTGTGCCGGGTGAACCATTCGTTGAAGAACAGCTTCGTATAAAACTTGCTTCACCAGCGGATTTCACCTTTACCGCGCACATGTCAACTACCTATGTTGGTTATCTGCCTACCCTCGAAGCTTTCCGGCACGGTGGTTACGAAACCCGCACCGGCGCGGGATCAAAATTAACTCCGGAAGCCCTGACGATGGTTGGCGATGCCGTCATTTCGATGTTAAATGAACTGTTTGCCGACTAATAGGAGAGATTAATCATGATAACCCCACGAGAGAACCTTTTGAAAATATTCCGGCATGAGACCCCGGAATGGTTGCCGGTGACAGGACATTGCGACCCGTATAACCAGCCCAGTCGGGAAGGCATGGATGCTGATTTAACGGCGGCGCTTGGCGATGTGCATTGGGGAGACACCGCTACAGTTACCTTTTCGCGTTATCTCGGTCTGGATATCATGGACTGGTATGGTATGCCGGTGTGTATCTCACGGCGAAATGTTGTTATAGATAGCGTATCGGATGGTGATACTACCACCAATGTGTGGCATACCCCGTATGGCGACCTTAGTGAAACCATCAAAATCTGTCGCGACCCTACCGGTGCCGTATCCAGCAACTGGACAGAGCATCTGGTAAAAGAACCGGAAGACCTTCCCGCCTTCGCGTCAATTTTTGAGGATGAAGTTATTGAGCCGGATCCTGATGGTATTGCCAGGGCACGGGAACGGAGAAAACTTATCGGTGATGATGGTCTGGTGCTGGCACCGATGGACGGAACGCCATTAGGACAGATGTTTCGCATTTATTCAGGCGTTGCCGCACTGGCATATTTATGGGAAGACGCTCCTGATGCTTTGCAAGATTGCTTTAAGGTGATGGAATCAAACTATCTGAAACGATTAAAAATTGGTGTCGAATCTGATATTGATGTAATTGTTAGCGTTGATGACACATCGACAACGGCAATTTCACCGGCGATGTTTGAAGCGTGCAACCTGGCAGTGACAGATGAACGTGCCAATGCCGCACACGTCAATGGAAAACTCTACTTTCATCACTCTTGCGGATTAATTCGTGATTTGTTGCCGTTATACCGTCGAACGAAGATGAATGCGGTCCATGCTTTCACCACACCGCCAGTTGGCAATGTCACCATCGCCGAAGGCCGCAAGGCACTGGGCAACCGCATCACTATCATCGCCAGTGTCGACCAGTTGGCTGGCCCAATGAATGATAGAACTGCGGTGCGCGGGAATATCCGGCAGATGATTCAGGAAGCGGCACCATGGGACCATTTTATTCTGGGTGTGGCGGGGTATCCAAACCGCACCATGGAGCAGACAAAATTTGTGGTAGATTGCTGTCGTGAAATAGGTGGCAACAGGCAATAAAGTTTAGTTTTCAGAGGTAATTGTAAAACCTGTCTGAATTGTAGGGAATGCCGCCCCCAAGATTTCGTTAATATAGAGTTTCTATCTCAAAGAGGAATGCCGGGGACGGCATTCCGTACAGAAAAATAGAAACAATTGGGTTTTGCATAAGCCTGTATAATTTGTCTTTTATAAAAAAGGTAAAAAGCTAAATTAATAAAATATAACATACAATAAAACTTTCTCTTTTACAGCGAAAGTCCTGTTATGAAAAGTACAAACCGGAGATTAACATTGTATCGTTTAACGATAATATTTTTTATATTGTTTCTGACTGTTACCATTCATGCTTTTGATGGTATGCCAATATTTCTGTATAATGATATTGTATATGTGCCATTTGAAGAAATGACCAGAAACTTGTCATCAATACCCAAATACAACTCAAATCTTTTTGAAAACAAAAAACTCTCTAATGATGGTACTACTTATGTGGGTAATACGTTTATTCGGACTTATCAATGTGGCGGACATACTTATACAATAACAGGTAACATAAATAAAAATTATAAGCGATGTCTTCTAAATCAACTTCTTCCCATTAGCAGAAAGATGGTTGATGGTTCTATTTACCAAACTTTGAAAATTAAAATAGACGGCAAACTATTAATAATACCATCTCCCGGAATTATTATAGTTGAAGTTACAACAAAAGGTTATCCGGAAAATTTATTAATGGTTCCGGCACATTGTTTTAAGGATAGATTTAATCTAAAACTTATTTGTGACTCAAAGTATCATATTGTCACGATGATAAATCCTGTGGTTGGATTTAAGTGGGTTATATTTCTTAATCCTGATGATGCTGAATATGCACAACAACTTATCCGCGCTATAAAACTGTGTGATTTTCAAAAAGTTACCAATATTTTAAAGAATAAACCATATCTGTTGCAGACTCGGGGGGAAGATAGTGAGACATCGCTACTTTCTTATGCAGTTA
>CAZNLA010000572.1:0-3468 GCA_964573385.1 uncultured bacterium | reverse complement strand
ATCATTGCCGGATGTGTATCAAATTCCTTTGCATACTTTGATATATCGCCGGCATTTATTGATGAAGGGTGTTCGCTTAATAATTTTTGTTCCTGCTCTTTTGAGAAAGTGAGTTTTACAGCAAAATCGTGTGCTTCGTGTTCTTTTTGAGCATCGGCAGCTGCAAAATCCACATTTTCAAGCGAAATATATTTTTTACCATGCAAAATAATATGGCCAACTTCGTGAAAAAACGTAAACCAAAATCTGTCGTTTTGTCCATAACGTGCTGTAAGCTGAATTAATGGGGTGTCATTTATCCAACGGGTTGAACCACTTAATGGCACTTTAGGTAACTTAGGTGTAAATAATAAAATAACTCCGGCATCCAAACACAGTTTTTGTAGTAGAATAAAAAAATCATGAGGTTGCTCAACCATCAACTTTCTCATGGCAAGGATATTTTCTTTTAGACGCTTAAAGTCATATTGAGGCACTTTTACTTTGTTTGCCTGAAGTTCACCTTGCCGAAGCCAAGCCGATATAGAATGTGCTTCGTGGGTATGTTTCAATGAGGTATATGCGGCAACTTTCAGTTCACTTTGCATATACAGGTTTTCCCAGCCGATGTGTGAAGCTACTCCAAAGAATGAAAGCAAATGTTGTGTTTTCTCTTCAATATTACGGGTTGGTGGTACCCAGTTGTTTTTTGCCATTTCTGCGTATGGAAATTCTTTTGCCCATGCCAACGAAGAGTTTAATGCTTCTTCCTGTTTTTTTCGGGCAATATATTCGTTATATCTGGCTTGCTTATTTATCCAGAATCCGGCGGGTATTTTGGTGACATTTTCAAAAAGTACAGCCATTTCCGGGGTAAGTGAACTCTCTTCGTTTAGTACTGCAATGATTGTTTTTTCAGGTTTTGCAGTTCTTAAGGCAAATTCTTTGATACTCATGCCCATTTCTGCTAGTTTTTCTCGTAGAGTTTCAGCAGGGTGGAAAACTATGGAAGGTATAAATTGATTGGCTGCCATAATGCTATCTTTTATTTTTCTTTTCGTGGTAATCAGTAATTTCAATAACAGTTAGTTCTTTTAGCTCCTTCAGCTCAATTGAGCCTTTATCTACTCCTTCAAGTATGGGGGTATAAATTAATCGGGTAGGTTGTTCTAAACTACAAGCCCATTCTCCGGCTCTGTTTTCTGATAATGGATGATGGTGTCCCGGTAAATCAGGCAATATATCAAAACTTTCTGCATCATACAAATCATTTAATCTCTTGTGGAGTAACTCTGCCTGTAAACTACCCAGTTTACGCTGAGCCAACTTATAATCATTAGCGTATTTTTCTAATTTTCGGTCTGCAAAGATAATATTCATTTTTCGATTATCAAAATTTAGTTTACACTTTCTGTTAGTTGAAATAAAAATATATGTTGATTTTTCTCACCCCACGTTTCTCATTCCTTCAATAAACGCCACTCCTTCTTCACCCAACCTGTATTTAGCTCATATCTGGCGGTCGGTTTTAGTTATGAGAACTAACAGGTTTTCAAAACCGGTTAATTATTCGGTAAACGCCACCACATTTTTTACGTGCACTTCTTTTCTATCATACTCAGCTTACTTCAGGCCTATTACAAGCCCCAAACTAACCCTAAAGCCACTCCAGTTAGCATAACGGTATTTATCATTAATTTTAATGGCATTATCAATTTTTTGATAATACAATGGGATACTTAGACTCCCTGCAGCACCTGCATTAAGCTCCAAGCCTATATTTTTACTAAACATATAGCGCATATAAAGTAGCGGTTCGACGTAAAGACCTAAGGAATTAAACTTATAACTGTCTGATTGATCATAATCATTTTCATCAGCCGAATACAAATGTAATTGGTTACTTATTGATACTGTAGAATTCAGACCTGATAGGCTTACTAAATATCCTGCTTCCACCATATTTCCAAATAGCATCCCTTTCATTAAAGCATGTCGCACATAATAACCTAAATATATAGCCTGACAATTGATATCCAACAGATAATACCCGGAATAATCGCCAAGCGATGACCTTGCTCCGGTTGACATAAAGCCGGCAGTGACGCCCGAAAAATCTGCTCCTGTACGAGTACCATATCTGACAGAATAATTAAAATAATCAGGAAATGAAGCGGTGTTCCTGAGTGCCAAACCCGATTCACCCATCAGGTATTGTTGCAGGTTCTTCAAATCGGACATTAAATAACTGCCATATCCCCATGAAACACCTATTTCAGTATTATTTGGATTGGACAAAGGATAACTTTTTATATCCTGACTCATTGATGATAAGGATAACACCAATAATTGAAACAGCAGACTAAGTTTAACAAATATATTAAATCTCATATTTACTTCTGAACTAATTTTTTTACATACATATGGTGATCACCCCAAATCACCATATTATCAGTATACCAACCCGTGTAAGTTGTATTAAAGGGCGAATACCCACGTAGCCAATATACGGTTGTATAGGAAACCGGTTGTACATCTTTAAACGAATGACCTCTGCCTCTATACACAGTTTTATTGTTACTCTGCAGTTCGTAATTAAATTTAATTGGTGCTTCAAATTTCCAACTCACCAAACATGAGTCTTTATTTATATCAGTAACAGTCATTGTTGGATATGAATAGTTTAAAGCATAATCGTAATAACGTGTAAATCCAACATACTTATCGATGGCCAGCGTATAACTCTCTAATCCTCCATAATAATCAGAATCGATATAAAACAAGGTATCTCCATGCTGACGGGTGAGAGTCATTTTATTATTAAATATATTGGTTAAAGTACCCAACTCTTCATGTACATTATGGGGGTTTAAATAATACACCTCTACAAGACTATCTGAACTGACGCGATGGCGGACTTTAAATTTAAAATCACCTACATTCACCCATTTCACTTTCCAGGTTTTGCTTCCTACATAGTTTTCAGCTTTTAAATGGTCGGCTATACTACCTGAACCCGTTGATGCATAAAATTTTATTGTCAGGTCGAACCAGGTTGTATCATTGTAATTTGGTGTTACGCCTATTGTTCCGGAAGTACTATCTGTAAGGATATATTTCGTATTCAGGTAATTAACTTCAATTGCTGTAAAATCCTTTCCGAATGTATTTACATCATACTTAAAGGAAGTTTCACCGAGTATTAAAATAGAATCGGTGTTGGCAGATAAGTCGATGTTCATAGCATGAGAGGCTGAAGGTTTCTGCACATTCAGTTCTGACAGTTGGTCAGTTTGGTACACACACGATTGCATGAACACAACTAAAATCACAGTAACAATTACACTCTGTGCTCTCAAAAAATAAATAATCATATAAGAATATAGTTTTAATTTTTACTTTGTACCCCGGTTCAGCGTAGTCTCCAGATTACGCCGTATTAGAAACAAGGCTATGACTTGGAATATATATTCTTAATTCTCTTTTCTA
>CAZNLA010000571.1:0-3472 GCA_964573385.1 uncultured bacterium | reverse complement strand
TTGTATAATGATATACAAAAAGTGCTGAAAAAAAAATCTAATTTGCAATTAGCTCATAATAATTAAAATTAACTTTCTATTCAATTGATGTAGTAAAATTCGCATATATTTAAAAACCTCTTATATCTTGCATAAAATCTGATGGTGCAGTTCTTCCATTGACATATTGACCATAAATATACCCAATTACCATTCTTTCTTCAAAATCAAAATAAATTTGTCGATTTGTCCGCCAATCAATAGCCAACTTATAGAAATATTTAATACTACTTGATATTATCAAATTTTCATTTGCTGCTATACTCATAGGTACAAAATGAGATAAATAATATAAAAATGTAGAATATTTCTTTATTGGCTTTACTGTTATTTCATTAATACAAAATGGATTCTTCATGTATTTAATAAATAAGTCAAACAACGCATTTTTATTTCCTGACACATATAAAGGTTTAGACACATCATCTATTATATCAGCCTTAAATTTAATGTGTAATAAATATAACTCTAATGCTTTACTATATTGTAAAAACAATTCTGAATCTGGTTTATTATTAAGGATCCAGTTTGCATATGCCAATACTTTTTTACATGTATATCTCCCTATTAATACTGTCTCAACATTATCACCATATCCTTCACCATAAGCAATTTTGTCTTCACTATCTATTGCCATACTTGCAATTAAAATAGCCAATTCAGCCTGTTTATAAGAACGTTTATATATATTTGATGTTTTATCAGCAGCCATACTTATTACAGCATTATATAATAAATTATTAGCATCATTAGATAAATATGATTCAGTTTGGTATTTTTCTATCTGAGACATTTTAATATTATAACAATAATCCGATATCATATAATGCCAATAATTCTGAAAATATTGTTTATTTTTCTGTACTACATCTTGACTTAATATGTTATGTTGCATTATTTACCTCTTTTAAATACATTATTTAGCGAGCAATAAATAGGGACAGTCACCTATTTCTTTAAAATCATCAGAAGACGGGGCAACTGCGATAATTTATCCATCCCGCTGGGATATAGCTTCAACAACTGCTTAACGCCATCATAATACCGCAACGGGTCACTCGCATCCCTCATCATTTCCCGCGCCTTCTTGTCCATTTCCCCATCCCACCCATTCGTCTTCTCCATCGCCACCGCAACCCGTGTAACGGTCTCCAGTGACGACTTACTGGCAGCAATACCCGTCAACTCATCCGACAAACGCGTGAGATATTCAGCATAATTTTTCTGTTTAAATATCTGGTCGGTGGTTTGAGGTTGAGCCTTTGCGGTATTTGATATAAATAACAAGAGCAGGAATATTGCAAAAGCTAATAACCATTTGTGGATAAATTTTGAATTATTAATTTTAAATCTCATTTTGTCCTTTAAGATATAGTCTTTTTTTCTTTTTATGCCACTCCCTATTACAGTTTCAGTCATAAAACTGTTTAAGTGAAGATATAATACTATAGTTTTTCTTAATATACAATTGTTTTTTTCATTATTATCTTAAATATATTTCATCATAATAAAATATTCAATACAAAACTTACACTTAGTAAAAGATAACTTTAGTAACCACAAAACAAACCCCCGTGCCATATTTAAATTTATTTTCTACCCTTTCTGTATAAAACAATTTTTCTGTGTGGAAAATTTTCAATAAAACAGATTGCAAATACATCATTTTACAATAAATTTAAAAATAGTTGAAAAACCTATTGACACCACACATATAGTGGTATATTATTCCTTTTGCCCCTACATCTATAGGTAGCGGGATAAAAGGAAATTGCTGATGCGTTGCCCATTTTGCCAAACTGACGATACACGTGTGATAGAGACACGGGTAAATGATGAACAGGGAGCTATACGCCGTCGCCGTGAATGTCAGGATTGTCGTCGTCGATTTACTACGTATGAAAGACATGAAGAGCCGCAGCTTTTTGTAATAAAAAAAGATGGTCGGCGTGAATTATTTGACCGTGACAAGTTGTTGCTGGGCATAAACCGTGCCTGCCAAAAGAGACCGGTCAGCCGTGAAAAGATAGCAGAAGCCGTTTTTGCGATTGAGCGAAAAATGCGCGACACCTTAAAAGATGAGGTTTCATCACAGGCACTTGGTGATATGGTGATGGCATCTCTGCGTAATCTTGATGAGGTTGCTTATGTCCGTTACGCATCAGTGTATAAAGAGTTCGCGGATTTAACTTCATTCCGCGAAGAGATTGAGAAGATGTTCTCGCGCGCACGTCAGGACCGTCTGACTGAGTTGCAGCAATCACTTTTTGAAGAATAGACTTACCCGAAAATAGATATTGGGTAGATTTTGTAGCTATTTTTTTCGTCAGTCAAGTCGTTTATTTTAAACTTTGTCTGAATTGATAAACGTAAAATTAACAACGCTGAATGGCGGAAAAAGAGTTAAAAAGATATCTATAGGTATTTCCGGAATAGTCTATAAATTATAGAAATAATCATCCAGGAGCAGCGAGATGACAACGATAGACACATCATCGAATAATGAAATGGGATTATTCGCAGCGGACCCCGCTGGCGCAATGCGCATTACCCGTTATTTTACCACCGAAGGTGTCCACCCATATGAAGAGGTGGAATGGGATTACCGCCACGCTAATATTACAGCGGAAAATGGCGAAGTTATTTTTGACCAGGATGACGTGGAGATGCCCGCGTTCTGGTCTCAAATGGCTACAAATGTTGTGGTTTCAAAATATTTTCGCATTGGAGCAGGCTCTAACACCCGCGAAAAGTCATTAAAAACACTTATTGACCGGGTGACAAACACCATCAGTAAATGGGGTTTGGATGACGGATATTTTGTAAATGAAACTGAGGCTAAACTGTTTAATGATGAACTGACCCACTTACTGGTGTACCAGAAAGCATCATTTAATAGTCCGGTCTGGTTTAATGTCGGTTGCGAAACAGAACCCCAGTGTTCCGCATGTTTCATTAATTCTGTTCAGGATACCATGGAATCAATCCTTGGTCTTTCCCGTACTGAAGGTATGTTATTTAAATTCGGATCCGGAACAGGCACTAACTTCAGTTCATTAAGATCAAGCCGTGAAAGATTATCCAGCGGTGGATTTGCCAGTGGACCGGTATCGTTTATGCGTGGTTTTGATAGTTTTGCCGGTGTTATTAAATCCGGCGGACGCACCCGACGAGCGGCAAAAATGGTTATTTTAAATATTGACCATCCGGACATATTGGATTTTATTGATTCCAAAGCACATGAAGAGAAGAAAGCCTGGGCATTAATTGATGCCGGTTATGACGGTTCATTTGGCGGGGAAGCATATAATTCAGTATTTTTCCAAAACTCCAACAATTCAATTCGTGTGACTGACGACTTTATGGATGCCGTAATCCGCGATAAAGATTGGCACACCCGGGCAGTTGCAGGCGGGGCTATAGTTGACACCAT
>CAZNLA010000570.1:0-3490 GCA_964573385.1 uncultured bacterium | reverse complement strand
CCGGCGCTTTTCGAGTTTCTTTACGCATGGGCGGTTTTACCTCACTCCGAAACAGAATTAAAACTGTCCCGGTTAATTGTCATGGTACATACCGGATACTTAATTCCGGCACACAACGCCGATAACTATAATGATATTCAGGGATGAAGTCAAGAGGAATTTGGCATAAATTTAAAAAATAATTAAAATTCTTTGAAATTCTTGAAAATAATTCTAAAAATAACTTTCTGGAAGAATATCGGTGACAGCATTTGTGTAATTAAATATACCATTTTTTATAAATAATTGCAATGCTGTAGCAAAAATACCGGTTTGGTATTAAACTTTTCTTTAAATTTAAATTTTTCGGGTGAAATCGGATGCATTCGGTTGAAATCGGATGAAATCGATATTTTTCAGATAGTCAGTCATTTTGTTGTTATTTTGCTGGTTTCTTAATATACCCCAACTCCACCGCGCGGTAGAATGCTTTGTTTACACCGTTTTTATCATCTTTATTTGATGTAGATTTTATATGACCATCAACAAAACCGACAATCGTTGCAGTATCATCAGTGCCTATATGGTGACGACTTACTGGCTTTACAAATAAATTACCGGCTTTATCTCCTATTCCTGTAATGGTTATACTGCCAATTATGCCACCTTGATTTTTACCCAAGTTAATGGGTTCAGCATCACATATTAAACCAACACAATTAGGTTTCAATATAAGATTTCCTTTTATACCCATTCCATTTGCTTGCAATATGGCAGAGTTCACGCCATAACTTACTGACTCCCTGTTTTTCTCTTCTGGACATAAAAACTGTTCCATTTTTCTTGTTACATCTGTACCATATGCAATATATGGCTTCACATTTTCAACCCAACCTACATATTTTTTATTTTTATCACATATTCCTGGAAAATAATTATTGTTATCTTGCATATATTCCATCACTGCCATTGTGATAAGATGCAAATGACTGACGCAGGTCGCTTGTCGTGGTTTTGCAGATGCTGTACCAAAGATATTGCTGAGAAGATAAATCAAAACTGTCAGTATTATTACTAATACCGCAATCTCAATCAAACCTTTTCCAATCAATACCTTTTTCATAAGCTACCTCCCCTTTGTACCCGCTTTCTTAATATACCCCAATTCCACCGCGCGGTAGAAGGCTTTGTTTACTCCGTTTTCCTTATCGTTTTCATCATATTTTACTGATACAAATGCTGAATGTCCATCGGCATAACCGACTATTATACCACCAGAATGACGACCTACCGGTTTTACCGTTTTTACTGAAAATTTGCTGGATTGACCGGTGATTGTTCCAATTATCCCGCCTTCGTTTGGTGTCGGTTCAGCATCACATAATACGCCAACATGGTTAGGTTTCAGTATTGTTTTCTCATCAATGCCAGTACCATCTGATTGGATTAATGCGGCATTATAACCATAACTGATGGAGAAATCAAACCTGCTTTTTGATTCGAGACAGTAAAACGTCTTAGAATAAACTTCCTTGCTGTCACTAAATTGAGTGTATGGTAATATTTTAGTTACCCAACCGTTATATTTTTTACTTTTTGGGTCCAATAAACCAGGCATGAGATTTCTGTTTTCCCAAGCATACATGGTTGTATAGGTTGATAATCTCCGTAAATTGCTTTCACAATCTTTTACTCTTGTTGCATGTAACAGCGAGAAATATAAATTTACAAGAACCGCCATCACAATGACAATTACAATTGCCTCAATCAATCCTATTTTAAACTTTATCTTTTCCACACTCTACCTCCAATATAAATACCTATACAACGGACCTGAACAAAAAACATCTTTATACTTATCAAATGACAATTTTACCGCTTCTGCTGCCGGGGTGTCCGGGGTGTAGATGGCATATAAATCACGCTGATATGGCCACCGGGCATTGTCATGGGTGTCATAAAAATACTTTTTATCACCATCAGTAATAGCCAGTGCATGCACTTTCCTGTAATCATATAGTGCCGATGATACTAAGCCTATGCCGTATTCATCAAATGCGACCTTTTCTATAACCTCATAATCATTCCGGCAAATGCTGCCTTTAAATCCATCGGTATTTATCTCTGCATTAAAAATATTGCGGATTGCGGTTCTTGTGCCGTCATCTTTCCTCTGCAGATACCAGTGGTACTGGTTTTCTTTCGTTCCAGGAAACGACAAACCATCAGATGATATCATTTTTCTTAACACCGGTAAGGGGATATCCTTATTCCTAAAATAATCATCCGGATTGCTATTTGATAAATCTAATTTTTTATTTATGTGGATTTTGCTTCTTTTATGAACAATAACTATTAATGCATCTCTGCCCAGGTAAACATATCGTAAATATGATGTGAAAGGTTTTAATCCTGATGCTATGCCTTCCAGTGAATTTTTACCACGAATTGTTTTATCAGCACCGATAAATTTCCCTTTTGAATATTTGCAATTATCAAACTGTTTCTTAACTTCGCATACACCCATAAGAACTGGCATAACAGCAGAATCACCATCAATAACAATTTCACGGTCTTTCACATCTTTATTAACCTGTGCAACCGGATTATCAACACCGCCGGTCAACGCAGACGGGTTATCAACCAACCCTATTAACGGTGCCATATAGAAAGCATGATTAAACAACTTCTTGTGCTCATCGTTATCATAATTTTCTCCACTGGCATGTCCGTCAAGATAACCTATAACAATATCTCCGTTGTGCCGTCCCACCGGTTCTACAACTAAATTTTTGTTAACAATGTTGTTTAAGCCTATTATACCACCATGGTATAAATTAGATTTCAAAGTTGCTGAGTCACATATAACCCCGGTCCTTTCCGGTGCTATAATATCATTTAATTTTATACCCATACCATCATGTTGCAGTAATGCGGCGTTATACGCGTATGTAACACCATAAAAATCCGGATCATCATCAAAATAGGGGCACATGAAACTCTCCACCGGAACCGATAAATCCGCTTCAGTGCCACCCTTTAAATATGGGTTCAATGCCCTGACCCAACCAGCATATTTCCGGGTTTTCGCGTCGGCCAATCCCGGTAATGTATTTTTATGTTCATCCGCATACATTGCCTCTGCCATTGCTAATTGCCTTACATTACTTGTACATGTAGTGCCTCTGTGTTTACGTACGGATTTGGCAAATATCGGGTATAAAACTGAGCCAAGGATACCCAACACCAGTAAGGTAAAAACTATTTCCCATATTCCCATCTTAACCTTTTTCATACTCCATCTCCAATAAAGCTATTTAAAAGATATCTGGATAAATAATTTCGGTTTATATTGCGCGATTCGGTATACGATATAATACTCATTACATTTTCATCTCCATAATCATTATACCCTATGATTGGATATATTCATATATTTTAATTAAGAACAGATTAAATTACTCCCTCTGTCACTGCGGTGACATCTCCCTCACGGAGGGAGACATAAAAT
>CAZNLA010000569.1:0-3491 GCA_964573385.1 uncultured bacterium | reverse complement strand
GCAGGCAGGCATTCATTTTGACGCAGAAATGGTAACCATATTCGAGAACCAAATATTCCCCGGTTTATCAGAAACATGGCGTAGTCCAAATGAATTAACAGCAAAACTATCAAGTACTGTACTTGAGAATTTATCTGTACAGCAAAAAGCAAATCCATGAAAATTGGTGTAATATCAGACACACACGGTGTTCTGCCATTTCCCGTATTCGACTTATTCAAGGGTTGTATATTAATTTTGCATGCAGGTGATATCGGGAATTATTCAATTATTGATGACCTTTCAACAATTGCGCGGGTAATTGCCGTTAAGGGAAACAGCGATAATTTTTCATCTACAGAATACCCGATGGTTCAGGATTTTACATTATTGGGAAACAGATTTTTTTTAACCCACGACCTGAATCGCGCAAAACCACCCACAGACGCAAATATTATTATTCATGGACACACTCACATACCGACTTGTGTAAAAACCGGTACTGATAAAATGATTGTTAATCCCGGTTCATGTGGTGGTACCCCACGCGGAGAAATAAAAAAACATTCTGTTGCTGTTATTAATTTAGAAAAAGGGAACTTTTTTACTGATTTTTCATACATACATATATAGACTTTATTTTTATGGTGGAGAAAATGTCAGAAGAAATTATAAATGAAAATTGTTCAATTCGGGAGATGCCCGAGTTTTTCAGACCGCGCGAGAAGATGCAAAAATATGGGTTATCATCATTAAGCGTTGCAGAATTAATGGCAATTATCCTGCGTACCGGTAACAACAAACAGAATGCTATTCAATTATCTGAATCTATAATTTTAAAATTTCATAGTTTAAAGAACCTGGCCAACGCTACAATTGAAGAGTTAAGTACCGTTAAAGGAATTGGCCTGGCAAAAGCTACTCAAATTAAAGCCTCATTTGAATTAGCAAGAAGAATGTCATTACAAATGGCTATGGAAAAACCAACTATAATGAATGGTGATGACGCGGCTAATTTATTAATGGAATCATTCAGAAACGCGCGGGAAGAAAATTTAGGTGTAATTTTACTGGATACAAAAAATAAGCTGATAAGATATGAAGTTATTCATAAAGGCTCATTAGATTGTACAATGGCAAAAGCACCAGAAATTTTCCGCGCGGCAATTACAGGTATTGCCAAATCAATCATTCTGTTTCATAATCATCCCAGTGGTGACGCTACCCCAAGTTCTGCTGATATTGAAACAACATTTCAGCTAATTCATGCCGGTACAATTATTGGTATAAATATAGTTGACCATATTATAATTGGCGATGGTCAATATGTCAGTTTAAAAAGTAAAGGTTATTTATGAATAATAAAGAAATAAATAAAATAAGCCGAAGAAAAAAACGTATGATTTTTCTTTGGCTATTTTTTTTGTTTATAATAATATTATACCCCATTGTATTAGGATACCTTATTTATCAAACAGGTTTGCGGGACGAATGCAGTAAATCAGATGTAATAATTGTATTAGGAGCGGCGCATTATAACGGAAAGCCATCTCCGGTCCAATTAGGTCGTTTAGAACATGCCATAGCATTATATAAGGCAGGTGTGGCACCATATTTGCTATTCACAGGTGGCAAAAAACGCGGTGATATTGACACGGAAGCAGAAACTGCAAAAAAATACGCAATGGAAAACGGAGTTCCGTCTGAGAATATATTTACCGAGAATGCTGGATTAACAACAATGCAAAGTTTACAAAACGCTCATGATATTATGACTAATAACAACTTTTCAACTTCAATATTAGTTTCTGACCCTTTCCATATGTTCAGACTGAAAAGAATAGCCACTGATATAGGTATATCAGCATTGCTGAGTCCTACAGCATACAGCAGAATTATTAGTTTTA
This sequence comes from uncultured bacterium, assembly GCA_964573385.1. Classification (GTDB taxonomy): domain Bacteria; phylum Armatimonadota; class Hebobacteria; order CAIYQO01; family CAIYQO01; genus JBAXQQ01. The sequence goes on along the minus strand of CAZNLA010000569.1, from coordinate 1,605 downwards.
ACCAGAATTTTAAATATATATCACGTGAAATAATAGTGTATTCAATCTATCGGCTAACTGGTATTTGATGATGAATATTATCGTAATTTCATTTGATAAACTCAGATATGACGCATTTGCTTTTTGTGGTAATCAACAGGTTTTTACACCAAATTTTGACCATTTCGCATTTGATGGTTGGACATATGGTAATATTTTCGCATCGGCATCTGATTCCATAACAAATCGTTACGATATATTTCATAACACAACCGGTAAAACGAACATTGACTCAGCATCAGTTTCAGCATCATTATTTGACATTTTAAATACAGAATATCATAAACATTTAATATACGAAACTCCGGAAATTTATCTGAAATACCCGGAGTTTATAAACAGTTTTGATTCCTGGATGTCAGTACGTGGTTGTTACAGTGATAAGTTTTGGAATTATGATGATATGGAACTGCCTGAAAACTGGGAATACAAAAATGAATTAAATGAAGTTTCAATGGGTAATAACGAATCACTCTTTAATGGTGATAATCTTCTTAAATCTTATTCTCATTCAAACAGGTTTCGTCAAAAAGAAGAAGACTGGACTACTTCCCGTTTGTTCTTATTAACCGGACAATTTTTAAAGGATAATGCAAGTCGGGATAATCTTTTTTTGTGGGTAGACAGTGCCGGGATGTCTGATTTATGGGAAGCACCCGAAGAAATTCTTAAATTGTATCAGCCTTCCAATATTAATAATGGCAGGATAGACCCGCGTGTTTTTCGTATTCAAAATGGATTAGATAAAAATCCATCTTTAAATGCCATTGAAATGTTGATTGCAGGATATTATGCAAGAATTACATTCTTGGACAGATGGATTGGGATATTGTTAAAAACAATTTTATCTATTGGCATGAATGATGATACCGCAATTATAATAACATCCATGTCTGGTCACAAATTTCCCTTTGATGTTCCCGAACCTATTAACAATCATGAAAATTCGAATCACATACCATTAATGATTAAAATACCAAAGTGTGCCCATCAAAAAGATATAACTCCCATTTCGTCTAATGCATTATATCAGATAATTTCCGCTATATCATCAGATAAGAAAAATCATACAACATCATCTGCTTATACAAATCGTAACAATAATACTATCATCTGTGCGGCATCACCGGTGATAGAAAATAATTTTGCTGTTACAGATGGAATGACATTTACGCATTTTAACGATATTGATAAATCAAGCAATAATCTTTTAAAAGAAACCGCTTTAAAGTTCTATAAAAACCGCAATAACACTTGAATAAAATAGCGTGAAATGCTAAAATATATGGACATTAACCGGTATAAATCATGAATAAAATTACTTCAAAAGAAATCTATAATAAATTAGTCCGAGGCGAATGTGCTAACTTTAAACCAGGTAAAGCTATGCATTGCCTTGGAACAAAAATATGTACAATACTGGAAGACGGTGAATGTAAATATTTCGATACTTACGTATTACCGCTTTTAAATTATCCGGAATTTATTGAAAAATACAAAAACGAAGTTAAATTACAAAAGCCCAAAGCAGAAAAACCTGTTAAAAAAAGCAGTCAACTTAACTTA
>CAZNLA010000568.1:0-3495 GCA_964573385.1 uncultured bacterium | reverse complement strand
CATCGAAACCGTTGCCAATAACCATTCCCGCAAATTCTCCAGGTACCTACATATAGCCGCCCGCCCCGACAAATCCCAATCCGCCAGATTACCGTCTATCACCACCGGCGTGGCAACTGGCACCGCGCGCAACCCGGTGGTATGCGTCGCCGTTGCCCAGGCACTTGCACAGAACGTAAATAAAAATAATGTTAAAAATATTCTATTCATAATTTCCTTTGTTTCTTTTTTTGACAGGATTGACAGGATCTTTTTCATATCTAAGATATTTAACTTCATATTCACCGTTTGCATTATGCGTAATTAAAATATCATCTTCCTTTGTATCACCTTTTACGCACCATTTACTGGGTGAATTACTCTTTTCAGCAGGTATAATCTCAATTTTTTCACCATTTGAATGCTCTTTATTCATACGCACTATCATGTAACCTTTCTGGTCAAAAATAGAATTAGATTCGCCACAAATTCCCATTCCAAATACGGATATAATAAATTTTTCACCTTTTTCAATTGTATATACCCGGTCAATTCCCCATTGCTGATCACAAGCTATCCTGAATTTTACAATATTGGATATTCCGGGATATTCCCAAATATGTTTTGTCGTTTCAAAAAAATGTATAACGAACAAAGCTATTATCGTTACCATTACAGATAATATGACTATAATATTAATCTTTAATCGCTTTAAATCTTTTTCAGTTGCAAGTTGCATTATGTAATCCTTTTATATTTTAAGCAAGAAGAATTAATCATAATTTTATTCCATAAAAAATATCATGAAATAATTCTTCAGATAAAACCTCATAATGACTATTTAATCTTTTCCAAACCACTAAATTTGTCCCATCTTCTTTTTTAATAATCCATGCAGTTGTTTTTTTCCTATTCCCTAATGAAACCATTTCAATTTTATATTTATTTGTATATTCAAAAAATTCGTTAGTTACCCAATTACCATCGATATCATAAATTGAATGATGTTCACCACCAATAAATCCGTCGGATACTATTACAATAAATTTTTCACCTTTATCTACTATATATATACGGTTTATACCATCCCATTGTTTACACGAAATACCCAATTTTACCATGTTTGAAATTTCCTTATTTTTCCAAATTGGCTCCGTTTGCATAAACAAAAATATAATACCTGCAACTGTAATCAATGCTAACACTGAAAAAATTACCCAAAAAGTAATTTTCCTACGCCTTATTTTTTTTTCAGAATTAATTTGCATTATACAATCCTTTTTTATTCTATTTAACCACAAAGATTCACAGAGTTTTGCAAAGAGTTTCGCAAAGTTAATTTACTCTCCATTCCAACCACCCCCTGCCCCCTCCTTGCCAAGGAGGGGAGTTCTGTAATAATGTCTGTTATAATAATCAAACCTTCATTTTATATTCCCCTCCTTGCCAAGGAGGGGTGGCCGAAGGTCGGGGTGGTTTTCGCCTACCACAAATCTGTAATTACAAACAAATTATATAACCTCTTTAATTTTTCATTTTTCATTTTTCATTTTTAATTAAAACATCTTCTCTGTGTAACTAAACAAAACTCACGTTCTCGGTAATGCCCACGGGTCAACGCTCAATTCAAGATTCACCCCCGGTGCAGTCACTTTCACCTTACGGATAAATTGGCGTTGTTGGCGGGGAATATCGCCTTCTTCCATCCAATCTTCGCTGATTTGATATTGTGACAGGCATGAATGTGCTTCTGGGTATCCGTTTACATTTGGCAGCAAAATGGTTATCCATCCGCATTCCACCCGTTCCTGTTCCAGACGTTTTGCCTTGCCGTTATACAGGTATTGTCGCAATAATAAGGTGTCATTATCCCATTCCACATGAATATTCGATTCGATTGGTGATTCAAACCCAAACGCCAAGGATTTTAAAGCGCGGACAGCAATGGCATAACCGGGGTAAATAATAACCACCCAATTATCTGATTTTTTAACTAATGGCGGATGAATATGGCTTAACCCGACGTGACAATGCCCACTGAATGACGGCACTCGCCATTGGTCGGCAAGTAATTTGCAATTATTCGACAAATGCAAAACCGTCCTTACCGTAATAGCCACCCTGTCCTGTTGTGCTGACGAACTTATCATCTCCGGCAACCATTTTTCGGTGAATAGCGCGGGACTGGCGTACCCGGTTAAAAATCCGGATGACGGATGGGTGCGATGTTTATCATCCTTCATCTTAGTTTCCCACTGCAAAAATCCAAAATCCTGATTATCAATTAAAAACGCGGTCGGCATACTCTGCCAACCCAATCCCCATGTCGGGTGCTGGTTGCAACCGGGTAACGCGGGGAATCGGTTGATGGTGCCAAGTCGTCCGCCACCTTCAATATATGTCATCGCCGATACATCGTCAAAAATACGCTGATTACGTCGTGAAATTGCTGTTTTTTCTGTATTGTTTGCCATCTGCGCCACACGTTTATGCACATCAGTACTGCATATCTGCAATAGTAACGCGCTTAACCATGCCGGGGCAGTGTTTGCATCAGGTTCGGTTAACCCAAGCACTGCATATACACCACCATGATATTTGGTCTCTCCCAGAAAATTATACGATCGGATGCCCGGTACCGGATGATAAGGAGCGTGAAACGCCATATTTTCTATCAATTCATCCTGTAATGCCAATATGCGTTGTCGCAAATCACCGGCAGGCAGGAAATAAAGCGCCAGCCAAAAAGCGTCCAGCATAACCCCGGCATACCCAAGACTGGTATTTTCACCCCATCCCCAACCACGTTTTTCTGTATAGGTACACCAACGGTCAAGGAACGATTCCGCCGTTTCCAACAAAGTATTATCATTAAGAATATGTGCCAGGGCATAAGACAGACACCCATCGGATATGATTTTATTGGGGTAATAAAGAATCGGGTTTTTGCATTCATGGGCAAACCAGACCGCAGACCTTTTGAAATATGGCAACAATAACGCGCCAACCGGGCCCTTTGCAACATTCGGTTCCAGCATCCACCGCACCACCAACAAACGCGCAATGAAAAAAGCGGCATTGGTATCCGCCGGTTTGGTTTCCTCGCCGTACCAGCGCGAACAGCCATATTTGCTGTCATTTTCTTTCGAAACCTGCATCCGCGCCAATGCTTCAATCACCGGCAATTCGGCCTCACTGGAACCATGCAACATATAACGCAAGGCCACCCATTCCGCCGTAGCGCGACCGTCATGCACACTGGCCAACCCGCGGACTTCCTCAGTATGGCCGGGACCTTCGCTACGCAACATTTCCCATTCCGGGTCATATTTCCTCGCCACCCCGGTTTCAAACTTCTCCAACGTTTCCCTGTGCAACTGCACCGGTACCCGTTGCCAATCAATATTCCAATGTTTCATGTCATTACCTCATTATTTTATAGGACTTTCACTTTCAAAGATAAATTGCTTTAAAATGGTCGCTTCGACAGGCTCAGCGACCGGTCACTGAGCCTGT
>CAZNLA010000567.1:0-3505 GCA_964573385.1 uncultured bacterium | reverse complement strand
GTATTCTTATTATTGTAATTTTATCGTAAATATATGGGGTTTACCGAATACTTACGATAATTGTTTTGAAAATTAAGAATAAAGAAGGTATGATATCAGTTACCTGTAATTAATAATTAAGAGCAGAAAAAATAGAAATAATTGGGTTTTACAAAAACCTGTCTGGTTAAAACTATTAAAAATTTTCAATCCCAGGTAATTTATGATAAATATTGATACAACTTTTAATGAATGGTGGTCAGAAAATAAGATATTTTTTGACGCGGTTCTTTTTGATATTGATGGAACATTAATATCTGGTAATGACTATTTACCGGGTGCCGGTGATTTGTTGGCGCAAATGCGAAAAGATAATTTTCCTTTTTATCTGCTGACAAATGATGGTAACCATTCCACCATTGAAAAAAGCGTTATTTTATCTGCTGCCGGGATAGATGTTTCACCAGATGAAATTATTTCATGTGGTTCGGCACTGGGGAGCTATGCAAAAAAGAACGGGTACACCGGCAAAATGTTTTATGTATTGGGGGAACTTGGCACACCGGATTATGCCGAACTGGGCGGTCTTAAAGTCTGTCGCGACCCAAAAGAGATAGCTAACTGTGACGGAGTTATTATCGGAGAAGGCAATTATGACTGGGAAAGCAATATAAATGCCGCGTTTAATTACTTTATATTGAATCCTGATAAACCGTTAATAGTCCCGAATCCTGACAGTTACTGGCCGGCAGGCCCGCATGGCGAACTATGCATTGGTGCCGGCGGCAAAGCGCGTTTTTTATCCGCTGTGTTGGCAGATATGGGCATAACCATGAATCCGGTATATCTGGGTAAACCATCTGCCGCAATATTTGACCTGGCGTTGGATACGCTGTGTGACAGATATGGACTATCAGCGGATATTAACAGGAAAAAGATAATTATGCTGGGTGATTCTATGCGGTCTGATATAAAAGGTGCCATGAACAGTGGCCTTTCATCATGCCTGCTCCTGACAGGAATTACAAAAATGTGGCAGGTAGAAAATATTCCGGTGGATGAATTACCGGATTACCTTTGTGGTGGACTCAGTTAATACTTTGAGTTTCATAGATAGATGCGTGTAACTATTCAGATTTTTAACCACGAAATACACAAAAGGCACGAAAGGTTAAAATTACAGGAATTTCGCTTAAGGTCACTTCGACAGGCTCAGTGACCGGTCGCTGAGCCTGTCGAAGCGACCATTTTTTAGCAACTTTCTCTTTGAAAGCGAAAGTCCTGAAATAAATATCAAATGATTATTTTTATGGTCACGTTTTTTCGTGTTTTTCGTGTCTTTCGTGGTTAATAATTGGGTTGGACAAAACCAATTTTATATAAACAAAAGGGGTAATTATGAAAAACATTTCTGATGCAACTTCAAAATTGACATTATCATGGCGAATTGGATTGTTGCAATGGGAAAGTGATGAGGCGTTTGAACGTTTATTAATTCTGCTGAAAAATCATCAGTCTGTGGTTGATGAAGTGGCATTATTTGAAACCATTACGCATCATCTTTATATCCCTTTGGATGAATACGCACGCCGGATGGCAATCGCCGAAAGACGAATTATTGCTTTACATCAGGCAGGCATCCCATCTGTAGGGATAAATGTATTATGTACCATCGGCCATATTAACGAAGCCTGGTCATACATGCCGGCGTTGCCATTTCAGCCTATGGTCGGTCATGACGGTAGTGTATCTACCAGTTGTGCCTGTCCTAATACCACAAAAATGCGTGACTATGTAAAATCAAAATATGGCATGGTTGCTGATACCAAACCGGACTTTATTTGGGTAGACGATGATATCCGCATGCATAACCATGGGGTTACCTGGGGATGTTTCTGCCCCGGTTGTATGGATATTTTCAACAAAACGATTGGTTATAATATCACCAGAAATGAACTTGTTAATGCGTTTAATGACCCTGATAAGGGACAACTGCGCGAGTTGTGGGTGACACAAAATAACAGCACCATTGAATCATTGCTGACTGATGTAAAAAAAGCTGTTCATCGTGTTAATCCCGGCATTGCCCTTGGTAAAATGGGTTGCGGTCCGGGATGGACAACATATTCCGGACAAAGTTTCAGTAATTGGTATGTTGCACTCGGTGCCACCAAATCGCGTCCCGGCGGCGGTTTTTATAACGATGCGACACCTATAGCCATGTTTGAAAAAACATTGGAATGTGGCCGGCAGATTATACCATTACCATCAAAAATTAAAGACCTGCAGTATGAATTAGAGAATTTCCCATATCAAAAACTGAAAAAATCAGCAACCGCATTGATTAATGAATGCAGTCTGGCACTGGCATACGGGTTAAATGGCATAGCTTTTAATATGTTGGGGATGTCGCCACAATTTGAAGACAGTTTATCCTGGATGGCAGCGATTCCATCTGCCCGGTCATTATGGGAAAAATGGGTTAAACATACCGCGGGAATGCCGGTTGGCGGATTATGGCCGGCATGGAGCAGCGAATTAATGGCACGCCGGACTGTAAAACCGGGTGAAAACTGGTTAGGTTGGCCGATACAATATAATATTAACAGCCCCACAGTACTGGGAGAGATAGGTTTGCCACTGGCGCCGGGGAAATCGGCAAATGGGACAGTATTAAGTGGACGGGTAGCAGAAGCGTTTTCTGATGATGAACTAAAGGAAATTCTCTCCGGTGGGGTATTAATGGATACAATGGCATTGATAACCATCACCGAACGCGGTTTGGGGCATCTTGCCGGTGTTAAAATTGCCGAACGGTTGAATAATGGATTATGGGAACGATTTACCGACGACGAATTAAATGGAACCGCCACCGGGCAGATACGCGACGCCAGAATAGAGTTTTGGGGTGAGGCAACCGGCATGGGAGATATTCTGGAACCCATCGCAGAGAATGTCCGGGTGTTATCGACAATTGAAGATTATTTCTGCCGACCACGGGGTGCCGGCATGACAGCATATGAAAATGAATTGGGTGGTCGCGTAGTGGTGGCGGGTTACGCCCAGTGGATATTCCTGCATTCTATAGCTAAACGACTGCAATTACAAAATATCGCCGATTGGATAAGCAGAAACACCATGCCAGTACGAATTGACGAAACGATACCATTGCTGGCAGTCACCAGAATAGCCGGCAAAGGCCGGTATGGCGCGGTTATGTTACTTAACGCCGGTATGGATTCAATTCAACAGGCCACCGTGCATCTTCGTTTTAAATCAACCAAAGGGAAGTTGTTACAAATTGGTGGTAATGAAATTACCGCGGATATTACCCCGGAGAAGAATGGTGGCGTTTTAAGCCTGCAAAATATAGAACCATGGGGATTGCGCGTAATTCTCATTGAGAAAGACTAACCACATGAATAAATCACAACTTATCGGGTTAATGATGGTCTGTATAGCCGGTTTTTTATGTGGCGCAATCGCCTGGCCAATAAAATTTATGCGGCGATTCCGGTACGAGCAT
>CAZNLA010000566.1:0-3510 GCA_964573385.1 uncultured bacterium | reverse complement strand
ATTAATCGGTTGAAATCGTACGAACTCGGTAGAACTCGGTTGAACTCGATTTTATTTCGAATACAAGCTCAGTAACCTTTATAAAAATCCTTACTTTTTTTGTACGAATTTTGGTGCTAACGGCCTAATCCCTATTCCCTAACCCAAATAAATTGGACAAGTTTTCAGTTTTCAGTTTTCAGATGTGGTCACTTCGACAAGCTCAGTGACCGGTAGAAATTACGGTCACTGAGCTTGTCGAAGTGACCATTATAAAAGTTCCGCCTAAAATCCTGACTTTTTCTGTAAGGATTTCGTTGGTAACGGCCTAATCCCTAACACCTATTCCCTAACCCCAGTAACCCCTTCAATCACAAAATCCACCAATTCCTGGCATTCAAACCAACCGGGCCACATGTCGTGGCCGCCGTTTTTAATGATATTCAGTTTGATATTGCCACCGTATTGTTGGTATTCTCGCGCCAGTTCGGCGGAGTTATCTTCTATTGGAACTACCGCGTCGTTATCACCGTGAATATGATAGATGGGAACTCTGGCTAGCGCAAGGGATTTTATGCGGTTTATGGGATTATAATCAGGTAATTTTGTATTCAGCTCTTCCTCGGTAATGCCATATGCGGTGCAGGCGGTTTTTAATCCCGGATAACTTTTAAGATTGCATACCGGATAAATGCCTGCAATGCATGAAACCGAGTTTGCGTTTGTTACTGCCCAATTATAAAGCATTAAACCACCGCGACTTCTTGCCAGTAGTGCCGGCTTTTTTGACATACCACGTGTCACTATTTCGTTGTAAAATTCGGTGTAAAGATTACATCCTGCCGGACTGCCGTATGATTCTCCGGCATCTATACTGGCAATGGTTATTCCGGCATTTATAAATTGCCGGAACATCCAACATTCTTCTTTACCCGGCAAACCGGGTAGGGTAGGGGCATACCAGACCCATGATTTATCACCATCAGCAATATCTATTGCTGATGCTATTATAAATGCTGGTTGGGTATTAACGGTGAATGTTTCGCCAGGTAATGGCAGTTCTTTTATATTCATTAATCCTGCACCATGCGGTAAAATCCCGGTGGTACATTATTGAATTGTCCATTTTTACCGTCGTTTATCACTTTTCCGGTAATCTCTTCGCGTAGTTCAACAATGTTGGAATAATTCTCGCCAAGATTAATCTGTGGAAATGTATAATCATCCGGTTTGCCGTGTGGGGTGGGTACAAACAGCAAATTATCAATTATTGACAGATCTCCCGGTAACCATGTAAACGCGTCACGACCGCCTTTTTCTGTCAATAATTTCAGCATATAACGGTTATGTTCCTCCCAACCCGGCTTATCATTTACGACACAATGTCCGGTGACTGGCGCCAATCTGATGCCACCATCTGATGATATCGGTTTACCGCCGTGGTTGCGCAGGCTCATCAGGAAATCCCGGGGGCCATATCCGTCGATTCCGCGTTGGGTATTGGCGATAACGCTAAACATTTCTAATGGCATATCCATGGCGGTGCCTTCGCCTACGATTATCGCATCCGGGTCGCATGATTTTATATGTGCATACATTTCATCCATAAATGTTACCGCGTGCACCGCTGTTTCGCCCGGATACCGCATGAAAGAACGCGGGGTGAAATCCGGCGGGATTGGATGACCACTGCAATCAAAGAATATCCCTTTGCAACCGCATTCTTTGATATAAAAATCTATCCATTTTTTCGTGTATTCAACATAACCTGGATGTCCGGGGTTTATAAAGAACATGCTGGTGGCGTCGGTGTTTCCCCACGATGCTACCATGCGTCCGTCAATGCCGCGCACAAACCAGTCATCATTAACGTCCAACGCGCCTGGCACCAGTCCGGAATGCGACATCCAGATAATCATCGGCACACCACGGTCAGATATACGCCGGCACATGCGTTTAAATTCTTCACGGGTGCCATGGCGGGTATCCGGCGCGTATCCATGCGGAGAAGTGCCGCATAGCATAGAACGTTCAGTAACCAGGCTTATCCAGATGGCATTGCATTGGCCGTCATCCAACTTTTTCTCCCAGGCATCTGCCTGTTGAGACCATGTCGGTTCGTTATTCCATGCCACGCCTTCACCCCATAACACGTTGTATGTCCATGCCGGCGGTTCAGGATAATAAAATGTGGCATAATCAGCCATCCACCGTTTCATTTCGTCATCAGTTTCGCCATGATAAATGGTGATTTCCGGCATTCTGAAGGTTGTTCCCAATGGCAGTTCCGCATGGAATGTGAAGTCAAAACAGATTCCACGACCGGCCGAATCGATATTTATTATATATCCGAGATTTGGCCGGCGACAGGTAATAGCCACCCAATGTCCGGTTTTAATATTGTAAAAAACCGCGCCGTTAAGCACCAGGCCACCTGGATAATGCCGGCGGAAGATATGACCCAGGAACTTTTTCGCGTTTTCCGGAGTGTCATTTTCATAACCCATATGCCCGTTTTCCTGGTCTGGCCCCATGGAATACGCATTTGGGTATATCATTCTGGTATCTTCACCCCAGAACTTCCAGTTCCAGTTCAACAATGTCAGGGTATCAACATACATTGGCGCTTCCAGCACCGGACCGCCGGGACCCGGGCATTCATACGATAATTCTGCTGTTTCGCGTTGCAGGCCATATTGAATACCGATGGCATTGAAAGGCAGTTTCGGCCGGGTGCCAATTACCCGGGTCATTACCAACCCCATGCCGGTATATTGGTTAACGAACTTTTCGCCACGCATACGCACTGACGTTTCCGGTGCTCTGGCGCCGACATTATCCGCCGGTACCGCACGCATGGCAAAAGGCGCGCCATTCAGTAACAATTCTCCATTGTATGACGCGGAACTATTTAGTAATTCCTCGCCATACAGGTTAAATGATACCACCCGTCCGGTAACCGGGTCACAGGTGATTTTAGGTTGTGATGATACGTTCATAATGATCCTTCGAATAGTTTTCAGTTTTCAGTTTTCGGTTTTCAGTATTTTTGGACATGATTTACATGATTTACATGATTTTTTAAAATTTATATGTTTAAATATAAATCCCTTAAAAATAACTCTCTGTGAATCTCAATGTCTTCTCTGAGCATCTCTGTGTAACAAAAAAAATCAGTAATTAATACATTTTTTTTCGTTCGAAATCGAATGAAGTCGATATTAGTAACGATAAAATTCGTAATTCGTAATTCATAATTCGTAATTAATAATCACTCCACTTCTGCTTCTCCACAAAATGCCGGTTCCAGTCTGCTTTCTGATGGGACATCGTTCAGTACATTCGCGCTGAAACCATTGTTTTTCCAGTAACAACGTATTGTAGCCTTTGACCCGCCATCATTGCCAAATATATATCCCAAATCCATTTTCACCGTTTTCCCGGATTTTGGGGTCCAGCCAATTTCTTCCAATGGAATGGTCACTGTCGCATTAAATGTAGATAAAGCCGAATTTTCTGAATATTCAAGTG
>CAZNLA010000565.1:0-3516 GCA_964573385.1 uncultured bacterium | reverse complement strand
AGAATCAGAACACCAGATAACATTTTTCGATTTTATCCGTATAGATATGTCTATTCTTCGTCCGGCATTAAGTAATGTTAATATCAACGATATATCAATTGCGTTAATTGGCGCGGATGATGAATTAAAACGAAAAATTATCTCAGCGATGCCGTTATCGCGCCGAATGTCATTACAGCGAAAAATGCCATTAAGACCATTAAGCGAGATAACACAGGCGCAGGAATCTGTAGCAAACGCGGTTAAAAATTATTTGTCTTTCCGAAAAGAAGAAAGTGTGATAGCACGTTATGCAGTCGAAGGTCATTAAAAGTACTGAATATATTGGTGAATGCTGGCAACCGGTAAATCTTATATCTGATCCTATTTTTGAAGAAGATAACGAGATTTCGGTTGAGGATAGGGTTGCCGAAATAATAAATGCTGCACAGTTAGAGGCAGATAGCATCCGCGCGTTAGCAGATAATGACGGTGTTGAAATACGTGAAAGGGCGAAAAGAGACGGATACGAAACCGGCAAAAAGCAAGCGCAGGATGAATACCGTGAAATGGTAAGCAATTTAGAAAAGCTTGTTGATGACGTTAATAATGAACGTGATGATTTTTACGAAAACTCTGAACAGGAATTATTAAATTTAGCGATTGCTATTTCAGAAAAAATATTAACACAACAATTAAAAACTAGTCCGGAAATGTTGTTGGATTTAACGCGCAGTTGCCTTAAAAGATTGCGGGAAAGAGAAATAGTAACAGTAATAGTAAATCCAAATGATATGCATATATTTTTAGATAAAAAGCATGACCTGATAGCAGATGTTGACGGAATTAAGGATTTACAGATACAGGATGACAGAAGAATAGAACCAGGTGGAGTATTAATAGAAACACCCAGTGGTACAATGGATGCCAGGCCTTCCTCACAATTAAATGTGGTAAAAAAGGCATTATTAGATGCCGCAGAGGCGGAATACGACGGCAATGAAAACTCCTGATTTATCAAAGTTTGTAGGAATAGTTAAACGTCTGAACACAATTCAGATGAATGGCAAAGTTGTACAGGTCGTAGGGATAGTTGTCGAATCACTGGGCCCACAGGTTAGTATCGGCGAGATTTGTCATATTATAACCGGCAGAAACAGAAAACCTGTCCCTGCTCAGGTGGTAGGTTTCCGTGAAAATCGCGTATTGTTGATGCCACTTGCGGATGTTGAACAAATAGCTAATGGCAATGAGGTAGTTGGCACCGGCGCGTCCCGTACCGTTAAGGTAGGCATGGAACTGTTAGGACGTGTGCTGGATGGCCTGGGCAACCCCATTGATGGTAAAGGTCCAATATTTCCCGAGGCAGAATATCCGGTATTACAAACCCCACCCCACCCGTTACAACGCAAATCAATCGAAACACCCCTGCATTTTGGCGTTCGGGCTATTGATGGCTTGTTAACGTGCGGCAAAGGGCAAAGAATTGGAATCTTTGCGGGGTCAGGCGTGGGAAAATCAACATTGTTGGGGATGATAGCCCGTACATCCAGTGCTGATGTTAATGTTATCGGATTAATTGGTGAACGCGGTCGCGAAGTACGCGAGTTTATTGAGAAAAGACTGGGTGAAGAAGGAATGAAAAGGTCGGTTGTTGTAGTAGCAACATCAGACCAACCGTCTATTCAAAGATTACAGGGGGCAATGGTGGCCACCACTATTGCAGAGTTTTTCCGCGACCAGGGCATGGATGTAATGTTAACCATGGATTCTGTTACACGTTTTGCCTGGGCACAACGCGAAGTTGGATTAGCGGTGGGTGAACCACCAACAACCCGCGGTTACACCCCCAGTGTATTTGCGGTTTTACCTAAATTACTGGAACGCGCAGGCGCAGGTGACAAAGGCACCATCACCGGGTTATACACTGTACTGGTAGAAGGTGATGACATGAATGAACCGGTGGCAGACACTGTGCGCGGTATTCTTGACGGGCATATCGTATTATCGCGGGCATTGGCAGCAAAAGGTCATTATCCCGCCATTGATATTTTACCATCAGTAAGCAGATTAATGCCGGATTTGGTACCACAGGAGCATATGAAATCTGCATCTTGGATGCGGGAAATATTGGCCACCTACCGACAGTCGGAAGATTTAATATCTATTGGTGCATATGCCCATGGCAGCAACCCGCGTATTGACGCCGCTATACTAAATATAGACAGGGTGAATGATTATTTAGTACAACCACCACACGAAAGGTCCGACTGGGACGATACCGAGTCATACCTGCTAAATATGTCTAATATTAACGAACGGCAGGTAATGCCGTTATGAGAAAATTTTCATTCAGATTACAGGTAGTTTTGGACCACCGCCGTGAAGAAGAAGAAAAACAATTACGTGTATTGGCAGCATTGCAGAACGAAAAATGGCGTAAAGAAAAGGAAATAATACAACAGGATGAATTACGCAATTTACATATGCAATTAATGGCAGAAATGCAAAAAGAGCCATTTGACCCACGTGAAATGATAGATATGTATAACCGACTTGATGCTATTAACGATGACCTGGCGGAATTACAATACCAGTTAATTGCTATTGAGGAAAAAATTGTAAATCAGCAACAGGTTGTTTTAGAATCAATGCGGGCGCGTAAGGTGCTAGACCAGTTGCGCGAAAAGCAATTAACATTGTACCATAGCGATGTCGCGCGTGAAGATTTACAGATAATGGAAGAAGCAGTAAATCCCCGCATTTCACGCGTTGCTATGGAACGGGCCAGAAATCAAGGGGGGAGTTAAACAATGGATACTCCGGTACCAGCAAATTTGAATAATGTATTACAGCGAATATCTGAAATTGAATCGAAAATAAAATCAGTTGGTTCAACAGATGGTATGAAAAATGAAGGAGTTAGTCCTGAAGAATTCGCACAGATAATGCAACAAAAAATTAACCCCGCACCTGCCGGTATACCTACGCGTGCCATGCGTAACATCCCGGTGGCAAATATCCGACAGATGATATTGAAAGCCGCAAAACAAAATAATCTCCGACCGGAACTACTTGAAGCGGTTGTACAGGTTGAATCAGGATATAACCCGGATGCTTTAAGTAATAAAGGCGCGTCAGGATTAATGCAATTAATGCCTGCTACCGCACATGCGTTGGGTGTAAATGACCCATTTGACCCGGAACAAAACCTGATGGGTGGCGCAAAATATCTCCGCCAGCAATTAGACAGATTTAATGGCGACGAGAAAAAAGCGCTGGCAGCATACAATGCCGGTCCGGGAGCAGTAACCAGATATAACGGAATCCCACCATATCCGGAAACGCAAAAATACGTAAACAAAGTCCTTTCCTTCGCCGGACCAGAGGTTGAATAATATCTAAATTGATAATGCCACTGAAATTCCAACAAGGGCAGGCAAGATGCCTGCGGTCCAATACTGGGGCCGCAGGCTTCCTAGCCTGCTCCCCGGTAATGTGTTAATGGAACTGGCAGAATAAAGACACTTTTACAAT
>CAZNLA010000564.1:0-3533 GCA_964573385.1 uncultured bacterium | reverse complement strand
ATTAAATGATGGGCATAAATGAATTAGAAAGATGGGGTTTACCGAATACTTACTAGATTTTTTATTAATCAGAAGAGAAAATTTAATAAAAAAGCGATATATGGAAATAAAAATATCACTCTTTTTGTTTCTATCAATTTGGCTACTATTTATCAGGCTTACAATCTGCTATAATTTAGCGCAGATAACAACAGTTAATTTCGTTAGTTACATGAAAGGTAAATATTGTGGATAATAAATTGCATCATGATTTGATTATTGCCGGTTTTGGTGGCCAGGGCGTACTGAAATTAGGGCAGACATTAGCGGAAGCCGCTATGAATGATGGACGTGAAGTTATTTGGACCCCGGCATATGGTCCGGAAATGCGCGGTGGGCCATCATTCTGTACCGTAATTGTATCATCAGAAAAGATTGGGTCGCCTGCGGTTGCGTCTGCGGATACGGCAATCATTTTAGACAGATTAAGTCTGGCAAAATACCAGTCCAGAGTACGTGATAACGGGTTGCTGTTGATGAATTCGTCATTGGTTGATGTCTCAAAAGCACGTACTGATGTCCGCAGTTACGCGATTCCTGCTAATGAAATGGCAGAGGAATTAGGTGATAATCGGATATCAAATATGATAATGCTGGGAGCATTTCTGCACCTTACTGGCATTGCCAGTCCTGGCGCGGTGATTGCCGCGTTATCAGCAGGTGTGTCAGAAAGAAACAAACACCTGATACCGTTAAACGAAATCGCGTTACAGAAAGGCGCGGAGGCAGTAAGAGGTAAATAGTTATGAAAAAGCTACGTGGTGTAATTTACATTACCGCGGGTATTATCGCTGGTATGATTGCAGGCGTGTCATTAACGGTGGCATTTGCTGATAATATTAAATATGATTATAACCAGGTGGTTGCCCGTATTGGTGAGAGTACTATTACCCGCGGGCAATTGGCTGAACGCACTATCAGCAGATTCGGGATAAACCTGCTTGATGGTGAATTTGCTAATGAGTTGTTAATTCGCGAATTAGCCCGGCGTAAAAATATTACCGTTACTGCTGACGAGGTTAATGAACGAATTGATGAATATAAGTTTCTGACAAGACAATATAAGGAGTTTGTAGAACTTTTAGGCGGTAAAAATAATAATGATGATATCGCGCGATATCAGTTGGAAGATAGATTCCGTGCCAGTTTGCTGGCGGAAAAAGTGTTGAATGTTCAGGCTACTAAAGAAGAAATAAATAAGATGTCATTTACCTGTGCGGGCCAACTTATGCGACCAGCGATGGTAAAACTTAATGTTATAGCGTGCGCGGAAGAAGCGAAGGCGAATGAAGCACTGCAACGTTTGAAAAAAGGTGAAGATGCGCCACTACTATCAAATTTATATCAATACCGGAAATAGCGAAGAATAGTGGTGAGATAAAAGAATGGTTTACAGAAAACACCATGTCTCCGGATGTGGCAGATGAAATATTTGGCAGCAATCGCACAAAAGCTATAAAAGTAAAGGGATTCACGAAAATATTAAAAGTAAGCGATGCAAAATCAAATACCAAACAATATCTTATTTTCACGGTGATGGATTATAAACCTGCCTTTACGCCTATTCCTGCTGATTATTTTCCGGTGGCAAAATTCTTGGCGAGAGCAGATAAATTAGCCCGGATGTGGCCAAAATGGTACAAAGACCAATGTGACAACCCGGAAATTAAATGGGAAAGAGTTGACGCGTTTGCCGACCCGGTTGCACCATTGAAATCAATGCTGTTACCACAACAGAAAAAATAGTGACATGTCTTTCGCTTAAAGTCTCTTCGACAAGCTCAGTGACCGGTCGCTGAGCCTGTCGAAGCGACCATGTTAAAGCAGATTTTTATCAAAAAACGAAAGTCCTGTAGTGGTATAAGTAAAAACAGGCAAAAAACTTTACTTAAGAAGGAAATGAATGATGGATAAAACATATCTGCCATCTGCCAAACCAACCCCGCGCCAGTTAGAATTTCAGGACTGGGAGTTCGGTGTGTTCCTGCATTTTGGTATTCGTACCTTTTATGAAGGCCATAAAGATTGGGACGGAAAACCAATGACACCGACAGATTTTATTCCATCAGAATTAGATTGCGACCAATGGGTGGCAACCGCAAAAAAGGCTGGGGTAAAATATATGGTTTTGGTAGCCAAACACCATGACGGTTTTGCTAATTGGCCATCAAAATATACTGATTTCAGCGTTGCGTCATCACCCTGGCAAAATGGCAAAGGTGATGTAGTAAAAGAATTTACCAGCGCATGTAAAAGGCACGATATGAAGGTGGGATTATATTACTCACCTGCAGACTGGAAAGCACCCACCTATAATGATGAAAAAGAATATGATGAATACTTTATCAATCAAATAAGCGAAATACTTACCAGATATGGAGAAATTGACCTGTTGTGGTTTGATGGTTGCGGGTCAGAAAATCACCAGTATGATTGGGGACGTATAATTACTGAGATACGCCGAATGCAACCCAATATTTTGATTTTTAATATGGGTGACCCCAATTATCGTTGGGTTGGTAACGAATCCGGCATCGCGCCAATGCCATGCTGGAATACGGTGGAATCTGTGCCTTTTAGCGTTATGACTGATAAAGTTGATGACATCAATAATAAAGTTCCTACATGGTTGCCGGCAGAATGTGATTGTATGATGCGATATTGTAACTGGTTTTATCAGGATTATGATGTTAATACCGTTAAATCTGTCGAAGAACTGATAGGGATATATTATTACTCCGTCGGTCGTGGCGCAAATCTGTTAATAAATATCGGTCCGGATAGACGTGGGTTATTACCGGAACCGGATGCAACACGATTATTAGAGTTTGGTTCTGAAATCCAACGCCGGTTCGCTTCGCCTTTTGCTGATTTTGATCAGTTTAGTGACGCGCATAACGGTTGGGAGTTCGCGTCAGATGAACCGTTTTTAGTTGATCATGTGGTGGCGATGGAAGATTTAACAAATGGTGAACATATAAGAAAGTTTAATATATATGCGTCTGTCACCCATGGTGGCGAAATACTGGTATATACCGGCTTCAATATCGGTCATAAAGCAATCTGTAGATTCCCACAAATAAATGCCCGTAAAATAAGACTGGAAATAACCGAATCTGATGGCCCGGTAGAAATGCGGGATATTAAACTTTATAAAATTAATTAGAAATAGTTTTCAGTGTTCAGTATTTAGCTGAATCGTGTTGTCAATCAGGCTGTATAAATACAGTGTTTTCACTTAAGGTCACTACGACAAGTTCAGTGACCTTTTTTTATATCTGTATAGATAATAATAAAATCAAAATTTTACAGGTTATTGCAAAACTTGTAAAAACAGAAGTATTACGAGAAAGATGCAATTGTATTCAACATATCTTTTCGTTAATTCCTTTATCTATTCATTCCATAGCCCACGGCAACGCCGCTGGGACCTTACATTATCACAAAGATTACGCTCTGTAAGAGCAATATTCCTAAAACGAAGGAATTATGCT
>CAZNLA010000563.1:0-3543 GCA_964573385.1 uncultured bacterium | reverse complement strand
TATAAACATCTTACCCCTAACGGGGTAAAAATATATTGATATAAATGTGTATAAGTGTGAGGTGTCAGCCTGGGGATTAAAGCATACTATTGACTGCGCCTCGGAGAGGTGCGTTTATAATGTCACCTCTCCGAGGCTCATTATAGTTGTCTGTTACTTCTCCAGGCTGACGCCTGGGGTTACTCATTAAGTCGCCACTCCGTGGCTAATATGTATTGAAATCAGTCGAAATCGAATCTTTTTTGAGGATAAGCTAAGTGACCTTTATAAAAATCCTGACTTTTGCACGGATTTTGTTACAAACGGCCTGTGTAAATGGCAGCAAATGCAACCCTCACCATGTCTAAAGTTCTGTAATTAAAAGGAATAATATTACCAATATAGAAATATTCATATCAATCAGTCTTTTCTGGTTAATTATTTGTCGCGAGGAAATATTATGCGTTACCGTTTGTTAGGCCCCAAAAAAGTTAAGATATCAGAGTTATCATTTGGCTGCGGTCATTTGCCGGTGGATGATGAAGAGTCTACCCGGGTGATTCATGCTGCCATTGAACAGGGAATAAATTATTTTGAAACGGCATCGTTTTATTGCAATGGACGTTGCCAGGAAAAAACCGGTATGGGTGTGAAGGGATTCGCTGATAAGGTTATGGTATCCGCCAAGATTGGTGTTGAACCTGCAACCACTGCGGATTCATATCGCAAAGAACTTGAACGTCAATTAACAGTGTTGGGGTTGGACAAAGTAACATGGTTACAGGTGGGGTGGTTATCACTGGAAAACTTGCCGCACCTTACTAAAAAAGGTGGTGCTTTGGAAGCGATAGAAAAAGCAATGGACGAAGGCATCATCAGCCATTTGGGATTCACCGGACATGATACACCGGAAAACTTTATACAAATATTGCGCACCGGACTTTTTGAGAGTATGACTGTTTCTTACCACCTCTTGAACCGCGCCTATGAACCCGCAATCGCGGTGGCGCACGAATTAGGTGTTGGGGTAGTGGCCATGAATCCGGTTGGTGGTGGCATTCTGGGGAAACCGTCAATTCAATTACAAAAATTATTACCGGAAAACGCTGTAACATCCACTGCCGGCATCGCGTTGCGCTTTGTATTGGCAAATCCGGGTGTTGTCACCGCGTGTTCCGGCATGAATACAGTTGCAAATGTTGAAGAAAATGTCGCCACCATTACAGATATAACCGAACCATCATTAGCCGAACATCAGCGACAATTGAAAATTCTCGACCAGTTTAAAGCATTGGGAGATAACTTTTGTACCGGTTGCCGGTATTGTATGCCTTGCCCGCAGGGTGTAAATATACCACAATGTTTTAACCTGTATAATTTGTCGAATGTTTATGGACTGCAGGAAACAGCACGCGGACAATACAATGGCATGAAAGCAGAAGAACACGCAGACCAATGCACTGCCTGTGGTGAATGCGAAACAAAATGCCCGAACGCATTGCCGGTTATTGAACAATTACAAAAAGTTACCGGATTATTTGGGTAGGTTGCAGTTGTAAATGTTTAGGTTGCTGTTTTTGGTAGATTGCGTTTCTCCAAAATCCCCTCCCATGAGAGGGGAAGAACGGCAATCCGGGACTGACACCGAGTGGCGAAGCCAGGAAGGTGTCTGTCCCTTCAGGATTATCAAAGGTTTTCCAATTTCCAATTTCCAATTTTTAATTTTTAATTTTTAATTTTTAATTTTATTTCTTACCGTGCTTTTTTCAATATAATTTGTGCCGCGTTGTCATTTATATCTAATCCACAGATATCTTTTATGATGCTTTCCAGGCCTTCGGAGGTAAGTTTTTCGTGGAAGGCGTCGTCTGTCGGTGCGGTTTTTCCATTGTCATCAACGGCGTGAAATTTTAACGCGGAAACTACTATATCAGCGATTTCTTCCATTGGTATGCCATGTTTATCGCATAATAACATAGCACCAATAATGCGGTCATCATGTGATAATTTGCGGGGTAGGTCTCTGCCGACGCGGAATATAGTGTCGCCTAATTTTTTGTTTAAAAAACGATGCAATAAATCATCGATATGGTCATTTAATACTGCGGTGTTAAAGTCATTTGGGTATTCGGCAATAAGTGCCTGCGCGGATTGCGCCATAACCCGTGATACTTTTTTCTTTACCTGCGGATCAGATATGGCCTGCCAGATAAAATTATAATCCTCACTTTTTAAATACCCGATATAAGCGGCGGCGGCATGACCTAAATTATGAATAAAAAGTTTTCTGTCCACATATGCCGCCATATTATCTTTTGCGGATATCCCCGGGACAGCGGGGATAGGATTTTTAAAGGCTTTCTTATCAACAATCAGGTTATTGTAAGGTTCTGCAAACAGGTGTAATGGGTCTTCCGCCAATAATTCCGGGGTCATTAACGGCACCATTTTGCCAATGCTGGTCTCCACCAGGCCAGCCATTTCATCCAACGGGAAATCCGCAGGAAGTTTATTAACTAAATAGTTCTTCACTATTCCGGCGGCACCACGCAGATTTTCTGCCAGAATTATATCTATTGGGCCTTTTTTGTTATCAAACCTTTTTTGCAAACCTGCTGCAAGGGCAGGCATAATATATGGCAAGGCGTTTGACCCTACCGCCGTTGCCGCGATATCAGCATTTGCAATGGCGGTGGCGACAGCATCAATATTGCGACCATCAATGGCGGAAATATTGTTTACAATAAAAACTTCGTCCACGTCGCCAACCATATTAACCCGGTAACAACCACGTTCGTTTAATAAATTTATTAAATCAGTATTAACATCAATGAAGATGACCTGATAATCGGCAGCATTAAAAAGCTGAGCAATAAATGAGCGGCCGATATTGCCCGCGCCAAACTGTATTAATGTAGGCATATCTTATTTACTCACCGCAATGATTGATACTATCAGTCCTACGACTGTTACGCCAACGGCAGAATACAAATACACCTGCTGGCTGGTTAACATATTTTCCAGATTTTTTATACGGTTTCGCAACGATTCATTTTCGGCCTCAACAGCACTAATGCGTTCATTCGCGTTACGTATTAACACCAGCAACGCCTCATCAACTTCATTGTTCTCCGTTGTTTTCTGACCTTTCATATCAACAACCGACTGCACTGTCTGCATCAGCATGGGCAGATAATTCAACAGCCCAAAAATTTTCGCAAAATTGAACATAATTTTCTCCGTGCTGATATTATACCACATTCGGTTATAAATTACCTTCTGAGTATTTGGTCATAAATTGCCTGTAAATTCTTCTTGTTTAAATAAAAATGGCTCTATGAACTTTTGTGTGGATAAAGCTATGGTTCCCTTAATTAAATTGGTTTCATTTAAGTGCGGTCACATTAATAAATATTGGCTATGGTAGGGGACTGGCTTTTGTTCGGCGATTTCAAACCCGTAATAAATTAAAGCCGCAGTCCGAACAATTGCCTGTCCCCGGCAGTATCTTATGCCTTGTAAAGGCATTTTAATGAGTAACCCCAGGTGTCAGCCTGGGGATTA
>CAZNLA010000562.1:0-3578 GCA_964573385.1 uncultured bacterium | reverse complement strand
AGGTCACTTCGACAGGCTCAGTGACCGGTCGCTGAGCCTGTCGAAGCGACCTTTTAAAGCAAAATTACCCTTATAAGCGAAAGTCATGTAATTAAAGGATATTTCATAAAAAATATTTACAATTATACTAAAATCGAGTATAATTGTCGTTAAAATATAAAATAAATTCAACAAAAGAGAGGTGTCTATGTTTACAAAACAACGCAACCATGGGTTTACACTTATCGAATTGCTGGTGGTGATTGCCATTATTGCAATCCTTGCCGCAATTCTGTTTCCTGTTTTCGCCCGTGCCCGCGAAAAGGCGCGCCAGTCGACATGTACCAGCAACCAACGCCAAATAGCCGCGGCAATGCTGATGTTCGCACAAGACCATGAAGAATCACTCCCCAACACCAATACCGTCTGGACCGATATAAAAGTTGAACCGGGAGTATTGGTCTGCCCAACCAAGGGAAAATCACAGACTATCGGCTATAACTACTACTTTTTTGCCGGCGGTCAATCTATTGGTACATTTGATGACCCTACATCAAAATTATTGACTTTTGATGGCAACATCTCATCCACCGGTGATAATATCGGTAAATTTTTATCCGACTTCGATTTGCGTCATAGCGGAAAAATGATAGCCAGTTACGCGGATGGACATGTAAACGCAACATCCGCACCGCTTGATATATTACTGTCCAACCCCAGCGAATTATTTCTGGCAAGTGAATACAATGCTACCACTGGTGATTGGAAAGCGAATGTCGCCCAGACAACAAATTGTAAATGGCAAACATCATACTGGAATGGATCAGCATTTGCCGTACCTACCGGTGCTGCCCAGGTGCCCCAATTAACAACTCTCGGTAGCAGTAAAGGAATTAACATGCGTACGCCAGCTGATGGTGCCTGTGGTTTCTATGCCACACCAGCAACTATCGGTGTTGACTTGGGAAACGATAATTATTCTGTAACATTTGTTGAATACACCGTTTCCGATGGCTGGAATATCCTGTTTGTCACCAACGCTGGTTCTGGTTGGCGTTTTACTCGACATTGTTCTTACAATCCTCATGTTTTACAAACTGCTGGCGCACCATGGGTTAATATGGGTTGGACCAGCGCAGGTCCTCCAGCTATTTGTAACAGCAATATGCCAGCAGGAAAGCCATATATTCTATCATATGTCTTCTCACCTTCATCATTAACAGTCTATATGAACGGAATTAAATGCCCGTGGTATGATGGCATAACACGTTCAGCAGGTTCTGGGGTTGGACCGCGAGGAGTATCAACATTAATGGGACTGGGATTAAATACCGGAGCTCCCGGTGGTACCATTCGAATCGACAATGCAGACGGCAAAGACCAATTTCAAGGCTCAATCGGCGATATGGTATTCTTTAACCGTGTAGTATCCGACGCGGACCGAACATTTGCGGAAAACTGCTTAGCTAACAAATTTGGTATCAGTATGGGAAGTTTATAATAGACTTGTCCGTAAATTAAAAATCTGTAATCCTGCCCGCAATATCATTCATGCGGACAGGATTTTTTTATTAAGTGGGTATTAAAATATTCCACCATATAATAGCTGAAATTTTCTGTTTATAATGATATAATCTATCTATATTTACCACCTGCGGGAGATAACAATGGAAGCAAAAGCACCAATAATGCGGGAATGTATTGATATACGTCCATATTTTGTAATAACATTATTTTTTATTGCTATATTTTCATTCATGCTGACTGGAAATAGTTTGTTGTTTCACACCCTTGTTGAAGGAATCAGTATCGTCGTTTTCTTTTCCATATTTATCCTGACCTGGAATACACGCCGATTGCACCAAAATAATTTTCTTATTTTGCTGGGCATATCATTACTATTTGTTGCCATATTGGATGGTTTGCATATAATAACCTTTAAAAACATGGGTATTATCCCGTCAACACAAATTGAAGAAAATATACCTACACAATTATGGGTCGCGGCACGAATAATACAGGCGGTTTCTTTATTGGCAGCAGTCCTTATATATAACCGAAAGATTAAGGCATGGTGTGTTACCATGGTATCATACCTGGCAGTAACAGCAATTTTTATATCTTTAATATTTAATGGTCTTTTTCCACAATGTTTTGATTCTTTGGGATTAACAACTTTTAAAATCTTCAGCGAATACTTTATCAGCATAATTTTTATAATCGCTTTAATATTATTTGACGCAAAAAAACCTGTCACAGATAAACGTTCGCATTCACTGATTATATACGCGATTGCCTTTACTGTACTATCAGAAATTGCTTTTACCTGGTATATAAATGTAAATGGTTTAATAAATTCAATCGGCCATTTGTTGAAATTTATATCAGTCATTTTGATGTATCTGGCCATTGTTGATACCGGTTTAAAAAGACCTTTTCATCTGATATTTGCCGGCATCAGCGATTTAATTGAAAAAGAACGTGGATTTTTCGCGGAAATATTAGAAAAATCCGGACATATTATGTTGGTAATGGATACCAACGGTGACATTAAATATGCCAACTGCGCATTCGAAAAATTAACCGGAAAGAACACCAATGAATTGCGTGACAGTATAATTTACAACTTAGTATCAGACGAAGATAAAGACACCATGCACGCGTTTATGAATACAATTATATCTAAGGGAAAACTGGAGTTTGAAGTTAAAATAAACAATTCAAAAGAAGAACCACGCTTAATACATTTTAAAACAGCATTAGAGCAATTTGATGCTGGTGATATACATTCCATTATGTGCGCGGGGTCTGATGTAACAGACCTGGTAAGCAGAATTGAAGCCGAAGTGATTAAACGAGACGAACTGACCGGTTTATTGTCCCGGTCCAGTTTTGCCATATCTGTACGTACCGGATTAGATAAAGCAATGACTGAAGGCAAACAGACGATGCTTATATTATTTGATATAAATAAAATGAAAGCATTTAATGTTAAACATGGCCGCGAAACAGGTGATAAAGCAATTACAATTCTGGCCGAAACTCTGCGAACAACTTTTAACACCACAGAAATTATAGGTCGGGTTGGTGACGACAGATTTGCCGTATTTGCGCCGATAGAGTTAAATATTACAACAATTACCATAAAAGATCGCGTGCATTACACCTTAAAACGGTCATTAACCGATAAAAATATTCCCGATGATTTAACCACCAGTGTGGGATATATATTGATAGCCACCGATAATCAAAAAGATATTGATGGATTATTAAAAGATGCTGAAGAAAAAATGATGTATGATTAATTTAAACTATTTACCTTTTACCAGTATATATTTGCTGATGAATGACGACGAAAATTCGGACTGTTGACAACCTGTTTGCAATTCGCTATACTCTTTCCGGTTTGTTCCGCCGGAGACAGCAGGTGCATTTTATGCATAAAGGTTTATTACCGCCTGCCGAGGTTGGTGTACAGATGTTTATATAATATTTGTTTGCGCTGTAACTTCGTGCCGCTGATCCGTATGGTTCAGGGGCCTTATTTTTTATATGGACGGGCGAACCAAAAATCTTGAAAAGGAGGTGAGTACCTGTGC
>CAZNLA010000561.1:0-3580 GCA_964573385.1 uncultured bacterium | reverse complement strand
GTGCCACCGATAGGTATGTTGCAAACTACCTTCACCACCGACAACGGCCATACCCCAATGTCGATTCTCCCCTGTTGGCAGGAATTATGCCTGCAACCGGGCAATACTGCCGAATTGGCTCCGCGTATATTATTTACTGATGGCAAAATAGAAAAGTTAAAAGTTATACCGACCTATACCAGCAGTAACGTTGAAGTCGCCAGTGTAGATGCCGCGGGACATGTGACAGCTATTAAAAAGGGAATAGCTTCTGTTACCATCAACCTGGCTGCAAATGCCGTATTGCCAGGTGCTGACGCGAAGGCAAAAGCTTTCACCGCCGAAGTAAGGATTAAAACAGGTTTGCCCGAAGGATTGCCTCATTTTTCGCGTAATGGCCGAATTTTGCTGAAATATGACCCGAAAAGTTCTGTATTTGTCCGGTCGATGTTCACATTGACGCCACAATATATACTGGCAAATGCCGGACTGGTGGATTTAGTTAAAGATGCTGGAATAAATACCGGCGAAAGTGGTTTTTTTCATAATCCGAATGACGGGTCTAAAATTGACAGCCTGGAAAAATATATAAATCATTGGGATCCATGGTTTGAAGCCAATATTGCTGTCCCGGCTAAAAAGTTGGGATTAGGGATGATATTATCCGGCGACGACTGGGTGCGTACCACCAGTGAATTAAAATGGACCGCCACCACTGCATGGGCACCGGATTTGGCAAAACATATCTGGAGAAAATTGCGCGATAGCAACACTGTTACCTCGGTAGAGATGATGGATGAAGCCAGTTTTCTGGGTGATGGACCGGCACCTACTGATGGTCGCTGGGCAAAAAATGACCCGGCGATTCATGATAAAGCCCTGACCAATCTGATTGAGGCCATCCAAACTGTTGATAACCACACCCCTATATCATGGCCGGTGCTGGGGTTAGCCGGTCCGGAAAGTGCCGGTAAATGGATGGGTGACCCGCGATATGCCGATTACGCAAGCCAATACTGGACCACTATGGATTGGCGTGCTGCCTACCCATGGGCAACCAGTGGACCACAAATGAAAAGCGACCTGGAACGGGTGATGGTGGGACGTTTCCCCAATATGCAGTGGGATAAACCACAGTTAATGCTGGTCAGCGGGTGTGGACCATATTACACAAAACGCGTTGTCGGCAATCATTACCAACCGGGATTAGACGAAGGTCTACCATCGGCAGTTCCAACGACTAACATATCAGACCAGCCTTTATATGCCGCCATCAGTGGCGCTGCCGGTGTGCGCATGTATTCAGTAGATTTTAGGTGGAAAACTGAACGCGAACAGGCAAAAATAGGGACTGATGGATTACAGACCGGCGCGTCACCATACGGCGCGGGCAGCGACCGTTGGCATGCCATATCCGCAGCATACAATTTACTTGCCCGGTTAGAACCATATCTGCTGCAACCGCAAATTAACGCAGTCGCATTTGGCTCTGATTTCAGCATTGGTGCCCGTGGTGGTGCCGATAGCCGATTGTTAATGGTAATTAACTGGTCACAGGAACCTCGAACCGTTAATGTGGATTTAACGCCTTACCAATTGCCAGGCGCTAAGAAGATAATGCGTTATCACGTTTTAGGCGCGTCATCCACCACAGAGATATTGCCAACAGCCAAACAGGATTCCATCACTTTTCAACCCGGCGAGTTCATCGCCTGGGTGGTTAAAACCCCGGCGAAAAAAGGGGATTCCGTGCCACCTGCGGTGCGCCTGGTAATGCCATACCAACCAACAGTAACCGGGCCAATCACCATTACTGCCGAAGCGAAAGATGATAAAAAACTAAAACAAGTAGAGTTTTTCGTCAACAGTAAATCCATCGGCATAAAAACAAAATCACCCTACGAAGTGAAATGGGATGCCGTAACCCCTTTCAAAGGCGAATGGCATGGAATAAAAGCAATCGCCACTGATACCGCCGGCAACCAGAGCGAATCCCGGGCAATAATTAAGGTAATTGAGGCGGAAAAATAGCCGGTTAAGTGAATCTGAAAGCAGGAAAGGCTGACACTGACTGGAAAAATCATGACAGTGTCAGCTTTACTATTCTGCCAGAGCTTTTTGCAATTCTACCAGTATAGCGGGCGGAATATTACGCATTACCCGGGCAACATGTAAATTTCTTGGTGTGATATTACCTATTGGGGTCATAATCATCCAATCACTCAATAATTCAATTTGATGTATTCCAACATCGCCCATTTTCATTCTGCTAATTCCATAAGGTTGGTTTAATAATTCTCCACTTATATTATCATCCGCAAAATCTTTAACTTCAAACCACAGATGTTCTTTATTATCCGGTTTCCCGTCATCCACTACATATCCCATTTTTGCCATAGCAGGCATGGGTAACCCCATTTCATTCAACTCTTCTTTAATGTTACGAAACACGTTATAAGTATCACGCGCGCGTTCGGACATTAAATTGCTTGCTGTTGTAGAAAAGGTCACCAGGCTGTTATCCGGTAGTCCTTTCATCAGAGTATGTGAAGCGTTTATCTGCTTTGAAAATAACTTTTTAAACCAATTACCTTTTAAATCGCATAATACTGCTGAATTTACTGAATGATATTCATCAACTTCATTTTTTATTAAATCAACACTCGCTTTATCTCCGGATTCCAGGAAATCTGCCATACTAACCAGACTGGCTTGTTTGTGTGGTTCCAAAGTCAATGTAATGTCAGAACCGATCTTCGCTCTGCCTTCTACTATCAGATATGCTATTGAACGATAAAAATCCGGCACTAATTCTTTTGATGGCTTAATTATAGAAAAATCAATGAAACCCATCTCTTTTAAACCATGCGAATGGATCCAATATACATTATTATCATCATCATTGTTGGTATCATACACAGAATGCAGATTATACAATGCTTCAACATCCAAATCAGCATTATGACATAATTCGTCATATAACATCACCGGTGTCCAGAATTTTGCACTCTGGGCAGTATAAACCGCGATACCATCATTTTCCATTAGCGCGTTGTAATACCGTAAAGCTAACTTGCCATCACGTAAAATATTTCCATGTTTTGGAGTTACACAAACCAGTAAACCATTATTTGCATGCCGTATATTTTCACGGTCTTCATCCTGCAAATGAGGGGTGTAATTAATAACATCATCAGGTGGCCTTTCAAAATTACGGGGACACAATACTATAGCCTGACCCCAATCATTATGATTTAAAGTCATACTCCATACATTATCAGCATCTCCAGATTTCGGGGTAATGGTAATCCCCATATTCTCGAGATATTTATAATTTTCAAATCTGTCTGGTAAATCACCAGGAAATAAAACTACACCGACCGCCGGAATATTTTTCTTCCACCATAAATCCATTTGTCTCTCCTCTATGATGATAATCAGTAAATAAAATCTACTCAATATCAATATAAAAAAATGTTTGCTATAGTTATAGTGTTAAAAAATATAAAAAAAGTTCCATTATTTATAAATTTTTTATAAAATATATGTAAGTATTCGGTAAACCCCATACATTTACCATAAAATTACAATAATAAGAATA
>CAZNLA010000560.1:0-3588 GCA_964573385.1 uncultured bacterium | reverse complement strand
ATATTAAACATCCGGTTATACCATGGCAGTTGAGTACAACTGCCCTCCCAAATGCTTTATGCTTTGTAATTAACATGCGAAATAAATTCATATAATCAAAATGTGTATAAGGGTAAGGCTGACGCCTGGGGTTACTCATTATATCACCACTCTGTGGTTAATATATATATAGAAATCAGTTGAAACCGTTCGAACTCGGTTGAAATTGATTCTATTTTGAGTACAAGTTAAGTGACCTTTATAAAAATCCTAACTATTTTTCGAACGGATTTGATTGACTATTCCCTATTCCCTAACACCTAATAAATTGGACAAGTCTGTAATTTCCATCAATACATAGATTTATTACGCTTCACTCCCTCCGTCACTGCGGTGACACCTCCCTCAAAGAGGGAGGCTTTTCATGTCCCCCTCCTTGAGGGGGATGTCACCGCAGTGACAGGGGGAGTTTGGTTATATGAATGCTAATTTTAAAATCCTGACTTTTTTTGTACGGATTTGGTTGCTAACGGCCTAACACCTAATAAGAAGGATTCAAGCTGATTAATGGGGAACTATAAGAGGCATTGCAAAACTTTGTATAATCCTGATGGGACAGACACTTTCCTGGCTTCGTCACTCAGTATCAGTTCCCGGATTGACGTTCTTCCCCTCTCCTTTGGGGAGGGGATTGAGGGGTGGGGCTTTTGAGGAATTGCAATCTATCAATTATGAAAAATAGGTTTTGCAATTAACTGATTAATCCACAACTCTATCGATTAAGGTATCAACATGAATAATTTACAATCTGCCAAGTGCATTATCCGTAATGCCACTAATCCTATTTTGCAGGCTTCTGATATACCGTATAACGCAGCGCTTATTTTTAATGCTGGTGTCATAAAATACCAGGGGAAATATGTTATGATGTTTCGTAATGATTATGGGTCATTAGAAGAACAGAAACTTACCGGAACAAATATGGGATTGGCATTCAGTGATGATGGTGTTAAGTGGACAGTTCAACCGGAACCATGTTTTGCGATATCTGACGGAGAGATTAGCCGTGTTTATGATCCGCGGTTGACGGTGATTAATGGTATCTGTCATGTATGTTTTGCGGTAGATACCCGTCATGGTATTCGCGGTGGTATAGCCACAACAGAAGATTTTCAGAAATTTGATATTTTATCTATATCCACCCCGGATAATCGTAATATGGTGTTATTTCCGGAATTAATTAATGGTAAATTTGCCCGGTTTGAACGACCTTTCCCGGTTTATGGAAGGTGGGGAAGATCAGAGGCATTTGATATCTGGTATAGCGATTCGCCGGACTGCAGATACTGGGGAAACCACAACCTTGTATTAGGTGGCGAACATGTATCATTTTCCAACAGCAAAATAGGACCCGGTGCCCCACCGATAAAAACAGAAAAGGGTTGGCTGGCAACGATTCACGCTGTGGATATCGACCCTGAACGTGGTAAAAATGGCTGGGAAGATAAATGGACAAAACGTTACACTGCCGGATTAATATTGCTGGATTTAAATGAACCATGGAAAGTAACTGGCATGTGCCCATCACCATTAATTGCACCGGAAGCGCCATATGAAACTGATGGCGGATTCAGGAACGATGTTATTTTCCCCGGGGGCATGGTGTTGGAGGATGATGGTGAAGTAAAGATATATTATGGTGCTGCCGATACCGTTGAATGCCTGGCAACTGCCCATGTTGATGAATTGCTTGCGTTAATTGAGCCATTACCATGAGTTATACCATAACCAGCACTAAATGCAATGAATATGAAGTAGATACCTGCCGTATGGCTATCAGCAAATTAATTGCTGACCTGGGCGGAATTGAAAAATTCGTGTCTGCCGGTGATAGAATTTTATTAAAATTAAACCTGCTTGCCGGACACAAACCGGAATTAGCCGCAACTACCCACCCGATAATAGTAAAAGCTGTGGTACAAATTGTGCAGGATGCCGGTGGGATAGTTTTTATGGGTGATAGCCCGGGTGGAATGGTTACGGAATCAGTGTATCAACAGATTTTGGCAACAACCGGCATAGCGCAAATCGCGGATGAAACCGGCGCCAATATTGTATTTTTTGACGCTAAACAGGTGAACTATACCTCAAAAGCTGCCAGAAAATTTAAACAATTCCCCATTGTGCATGCTGTATTGGATTTTGATAAAGTTATCGCTTTACCGAAATTAAAAACACATCAATTCACCGGTTTAACCTGTGGGGTAAAACTGTTGTATGGTTATTTACCCGGCATTACCAAGGCTGAAAATCATCTGCATGCCGGCAAGAATGTTGATACCTTCAGCGAGTTATTGCTGGATATTTTTGAATCATTCCCGCCGATGCTGACAATTGCCGACGCAATAACTGCAATGCAGGGAAATGGTCCGGCACATGGCGAACCAGTAGCAACTAACCTGTTATTTGCCAGCACATCCGCCACCGCCATCGACTGGGCGGCCTGCAGGATAACCGGTATGGCACCGGAAGCAATAGCGACGGTGCGAATAGCAGGACAACGTGATATAGGCCCAAAATGCGATGAGGATGTGACATGGATTGGTTTAACCCCTGATGAATTGCGTTTCCCGCATTTTAAAACAGCGGATTCCATGAGCACCACTGCTTTCCCGGCATGGTTTATGTCATTATCCGGTTATCTTTTCACCCCTCGCCCACAGATTACCGCAAAATGCAAGTCATGCGGTATATGTTACAAGCATTGCCCACCCCATGCCATGGCCATGGATACCGGCAAGCCACCGGTAATAAATTACAACAAATGCATACGCTGTTATTGTTGTCAGGAATTATGCCCGCATAACGCCGTAAAAGTATTGCCACCACGGGTGAAACTAAATATGGATTTTGCCGAGTCAGTTATAAAAATAGCGCGAAAATTAAAAGGTAATAAGAAAACATAAAAGAATAAAAGTAAAAATATTCAGCAAATAATAAGGTGTATCAAATGATTAACAATAATGAACGTGGAATTATCCGCGAACTGGCTAAAAAGGTTGCGGAAATCGCAGCAACCGATGAAATGGCACTGCTCCGCAAAGAGTGGGCACGACATAACGACCTGGAAAATGGTCGACCGATGTTGCTGTTTTTCCCGGAAGGCGCCTGGGGTGAAATTCTGCCGGATTCTGTATTGAAATGTGACAGTGTTGAGGCCCGTGGTATTGAATGGCAACTGCGCAGCACTATTCACGCTCATGAAAACTTTGACACAGATAATGTGGTATCACCGTTTTGGGAAATGCAAAAAACTATTCATAATACCGGATTCGGAATAGAAGGAAAAACACACGCGTCATCAGAGGCACGTGGCGCATGGGGATTTGAACCGGTTATTAATACCCCGGATGACCTGAAAAAGATAAAAACACCGGTAATCAGCGTTGATGAAGAAGATTCAAAACAACGATTAGAAATGATGACAGAATTAATCGGTGACATTTATCCGGTACGTATGCGCGGAGTAAACCATATCTCATTTCATTTAATGGGTATCTAGATCGGAAGAGCACACGTCTGAACTCCAGTCACATTCAGAAATCTCGT
>CAZNLA010000559.1:0-3599 GCA_964573385.1 uncultured bacterium | reverse complement strand
CCCAAATGCTCAACTGTAGCTCATTTCCTTTATGATGGAAATAATGATTTACGGCATAGAGCATTACTGTTTGATGAAGCATTTTATGGAATTGACGCAAGTAGACGTGACCAATTACTTGGTTTCGCATCAGATATTGGCTTACAGCTTTTCGTTGCTTCTCCTGATTTAGATGGTGTGAAGAAGGAAATTCCTTGTTCTACAACTTTACTGGTTGTGAAAGATGAATCATGCGATATTCACTTATATCCATACGATTTTAATAATCTGAATCAATTATCATTATTTGAAGGAGCACCTGATGTGAATATCGCGGAATTCGGATCTGCAACAGGAGATAATTATGTATAATCCAGAAATCTTCTGCGACGCAATGAATAAATATCCAGAGATAAAAGATATCTTATATAAATTAGCCGTATATGTTGCAAAAACTAGAATTTTAAAAGGGAGAATTAAATTAGGTGAAAATATTGTGTCTTCAGCATTAAACGGACTATTTAGTTTATTTCCTAATTCTGCGATTGATTTTAAAAATAACGCTGTTTACATTAAGCTTGATAAAATTAATATCGCTTCTGAAGATGAGTCATCCTGGATTATCGCGTTATGCGAATCATGCGGAGTAAACTTAATTGCAAATGATTATATAAAAAATGACGCGTTAACAGAATCTGCATTATTGCTTGATCGTTGCCGACTTGAGTTTCCTGATCTTTTACCAGTATGGGATAGCGAAATTTTATCAGAACTATCCACAATGATAAAAAATCGAACTGCAACAGTTATTCAGAATGATTATTTTCAACTGGCAACAATAGTTAGATTTTTATTATCTGAGCATGAACCATTAGGAATGGCTGATTTAAGTGCAAGATTTTTTGCTGATAGTAAAGTTTTGAAAACGACACCTCAAATTGTCAGAAAGTTAGCTGACTGGTTATTAATATTACGTAACAGAGAGATTGATGATAATTCCCGCAGACAAATTTGGTCAGATTACAATGTGACAGAAAACACAACTGCAATAAAAGTGACGTTGTTTGGTCCAATAATATATTATAAAAATGGTGAATGCTTTGACTGGATACAAAAATTGTATTTACAGGGAGAAACTGCCACATTATCATGGGATAATGTGTGTGGAATAGATTCACTCATTTTAAATCAGGATGTACCAGTTTTTACTTGTGAAAATGAGACTCCATTTAATGTGTTAATACGTGAAAAAAATATTGGATTGCATATTTATACTGCAGGATATCCTAATTCAGCAGTATTGAAAATATTACATTTATTGCCTGAAGATACAATTATTCATCATTGGGGAGATAGCGATTTCGATGGTTTGCGGATTGCAAATATATTGAATAATGTGCGTCGTGTTGAATTGTGGCGTTGTGATTTGACAGAGTTAATGCGACATAAATCGATTTTACTACCTACTTCTATGGAAAAACAAAAACAAGCAGAATCTTTTTTAATTAAAAATCCAGACTTCATATTTGCTGATGAATTGAAGTTTTTTATAGAAAATGGATGGCTTGAACAGGAGAATTGGCGTAAATAAACGAAATTATTAAAATATTCACCAAATCGGAGTAAGTTATGAAATCTGTTGATATTTCTGTTTCTGCCGGGGTAACCGGACAGGCGTTGCCACATTTTTGGAATGTTTGTGTGGGTGCCGGGCGTGCCAATGAAGGTTTGCGCGCGAATTGGCTTGAGCACCTGGAAATGGCGCAGACTATGTGCGATTTTCAGTATTGTCGGTTCCATGGTTTGTTTCATGATGATATGTTTGTCATGCGTGAACAGAATGGGCAATATATATACAATTTTCAATACATTGATGAATTGTTTGATAATATGTTGGACCGTGGGGTACGGCCATTTGTTGAATTGGGATTTTGTCCGGAATGCATTGCAACAGATAAGAAAACAGTGATGTGGTGGGGTGGTAATGGTTCGGCGCCGACAGATTATTCGCTGTGGGCAGACCTTGTTGACCATTTTGTCCGTCATTTCATAGCACGGTATGGAATTAATGAGGTTTTAACATGGTATTTTGAATGCTGGAATGAACCAAACCTTGACCCCTTTTTCACCGGGACAAAAAGCCAATATTTTGAACTGTATAAATCGACAGTAATAGCGATTAAAGGGATAGATGCACGGTTGAAGGTAGGTGGTCCGGCAACCAGCAATTTTGTGCCGGATGGACGTTTTGATGGTGAATCTGAAGAAGTTAAGGAACAGAAAACACATTTTATAGACGATTTGGATTCACTTGAGTTTAAAGCAGTATGGCTTGAGGATTTTGTGACTTATTGCGTATCAAATAACCTGCCGGTTGACTTTATATCAACTCATCCGTATCCAACTGATTTCGCTTTGGATGGTCATGGTGTCTGTATTGGCCGTTCGCGCTCAGTGAACTCTACCCGTGATGACCTGCAATGGTTGCGGAAATTTGTTGACTCAAGTCCGTATCCACAGGCGGAGATTCATCTGACAGAGTGGAGTTCAAGTCCATCGAGTCGTGACTTCTCGCATGATTATCTGCCAACAGCAACGTTTATTGTGAAAACAAATTTGGATTCCCGGCGATTAGTGGATTCGCTGTCATATTGGGTATTTACCGATGTTTTTGAGGAAGGTGGTGCCGGAGATACAATTTTTCACGGCGGATTTGGCATGATTAATTTCCAGGGAATTGCCAAACCGGCATTCCATGCTTATCGTTTTCTGGCTGAACTGGGTGATGAGGAAATAGCCGCAGAAGATGGAATTTTTGTCAGCAGATTCAGCGGCGATGGTTCAATCACCGCTATTTTGTACAACTATCCTCAGGAATACCCGAAGGCGGTTGCCATGACAAAGAACCATGAAGAGGCGATGTCGGTAATGAATTGCGGAACCCCGGCACGTCGTATATTGAATATGACTGATTTAACCCCCGGTGCGCAATTTGTGATTGAAATGATTGATAAAGATAACGGATTTGCGTTGCAAACATGGCGTGAAATGGGTAGTCCGGAACCACCAACCCGCCAGCAAACAATGCTGCTTCGCGAAAGTGCAATGATGCTGAAACGTACAATTGTCACTGCGGATGCAAATGGTTGCCTGACCATTGATATGGTGTTGGATGCGTGGAACGTTGTTTGCGTCAGTGAGGTAAGATAACGCTATTCCGCGCTTTCATCGACAATATCCATCCACGCTGCTGACTGGCGGTCGCGGAAATCTTTAACCGCCTGTTCAGTGCGTTCGCGTTGGTTGGCACTGGCGGGTCGGGCACGCATGGCGGACCATTCGCGCAGTGCCATAATTTTATCTTCCGCGGTGCGCGATAATGGTATGGTTTCCTGTACTGCATCCACCAGGTCGTCCGTTGTCAGGTCGCGTTCTTTAGCAAAGGCGTTGTATAAGCCGGCGATTATCGCCTGTTCCAGTTCTGACCCGCTGAAACCGTCTGCTACTTCAGCGATTTTTTTAGTGTCAAATGCATTCGGGTTACGTTTTCTCCGTTTCAGATGTATGCTGAGAATTTGTTCGCGTTCCTCGGTTGATGGCAGGTCAGCAAAGAATATTTC
>CAZNLA010000558.1:0-3610 GCA_964573385.1 uncultured bacterium | reverse complement strand
AGTTCTACCTAAAATCCTGACTTTTTCTGTATGGATTTAGTTGCTAACGGCCTAAAACCCTTGGAGAATTAATTGATTAATGTTAGCTGAATTGATATTATTAGTCATTAACTTCCCAAAAAGAAGTATTCCGATAAAGAGAGAGTTGTATGAAAACTATTATTAATTGTTCACCTGTTAAGTATCTGGCAGTTGTGGCAATGTGGTTATTGATTGCCGTTAACTGTTTTGCTGCCGATGGAAATACCCCGGCAGAGTTCAATATTACCACCAGGGTTTTGCGTCCTGCGGATAAAGTATTACCAATAGGTACCAATGATTGGGGTAAATGTGGCGCGGTGGAATGGGCGGCGAATAATTTTGTACAAAACTCCGGCAATGAACCGGTGGTATGGCGTAATATGCACCGCGCAAAGAGTGTTGGCAAAAATTGGTTTGAGATAGATGGTCCCGGTACGTCATGGTACGACCTGTGGAATAGCGGATTATTAAGTGGCGCGACGGCACGAATATACAGGTTAGTTGATAAAGAAGGAAAACCATTACCGGTTGGTGGCAATAATCTGGATATATCCAAAGCAGACCATGTAATTTGTGTTGGCACCAGTAAAGTTATACCGGAAGGCACAAAAGATTTTATTGATGGCGGTTGGATAGCAAATAGATACGCGGTTGTATACCCTAATGATCCGATTGCAAATAAAAATAATACATGTACAGATTATTATGCGGTTGAAAATGGAAGAAGTTACTGGTACACGGTTACCGCGATAAGTATAGATGGTCAGGAATCATTAATATCTAACGAAGTAAATGTAACCCCAAAAGAAGATATCGCCACCACACCCCACATAATATTGGCAAAAAATAGTGACCCGACCCAGGTTGTTAAAACCGGAACAGCATTTACCTTTGCCCCCACAGTTTTTGGCGGTAAAGCACCATATACCTGGAAAGCATTGGATGAAAATGGCGGAGCATTTGTGTTTTCCGCCGGGATGGTAATAGATACTGTTACCGGTAAGATATCCGGCACGCCAAAGG
Organism: uncultured bacterium; assembly: GCA_964573385.1. GTDB lineage: Bacteria > Armatimonadota > Hebobacteria > CAIYQO01 > CAIYQO01 > JBAXQQ01. The sequence goes on along the minus strand of CAZNLA010000558.1, from coordinate 2,566 downwards.
TTGTAACCGATGCTGATAAAGCAACACCTGCGGCAGAAACAGAAGACCGGCAATTATGGTTACAAGTGACTGACGCAAACGGGAAGTCTGATAAACGTTGCTATATTATCAACCAGAAAGTAGCAACCGGCGACGCAGCAGCAAAAAGCAAACCACAACCACCAACAAACCTGACCGCTGTCGCACAAAATGGCTGTATAACATTATCATGGACTGCCAGTCCGTCCGCTAATGTTACCGGGTATCGTATAAAACGCTCCACAGCACCCGCGGATAAACAGGAAACACGTGTTTATCTGGAGGCGGACGCGCCGGAATTGCAACCATGGGACTATATAGTACTGGAACGGAAATACGGCAATTTTGATATGAAATATGTCAACACCCGGGTGCGTGGAATCGGGAATGCGGTTGATTCCCCCAACTGGTATTGGAATGTTTCTGACAAATCGAAAATATCATTTTTACTGGTTAAACATCCTAAACCAATACCGGATGAAATGTTTGACCCGGGTGACAGTTGTATGCAAATTAAGGTCAAAGACGGTCAACAAAGCATAAACCAGTTGGTATTTATTGATAATAACAAGGGTGGCGAATCGCTGTGGTATGGCCAGTTGGAACCCGGCAAAAAATATCGATTGGAAGTATGGATGCAACAACAGGGATTAGCAGATGGCGGGAAGATATTATTTAATTACAGCCGAAATATGTACCCGGAAGTCAAACAGACCTTTACCGTAACTGATAAATGGCAGAAGTTCACTTATGACTTTGTCGGTCCTGACCGTCCCACCAGCACATGGCATTTTGGACATCAATTCACCTTCACTGGTCCCGGCACTATTTGGATGGATAATTGCCGCATTTTCCGCACAGACGACCCGACCGATGTTAACAAAACATATGTGCCAAACGCGACGGTATTGCAGGAATTAATGGCGTCACAACCGGAAAAAGGGACAAAAGGCGCACACCGGACATGGTATTTGCAGAAAGATGCCACCATGTCATCAATATTATCGTTACATGCTAACAGTAATGTTGAACCCAACTGGATAACAAGCGTTAACCAGACTATGCGCATGACATTGCCGATGGGATTAATGTTTGACGAAAAAACCGGTACCGATGCCAAATCGCGCATGCGACCATGGTTGGTATTACAGCACATTTTGCATAGTGAAGATGACTGGCAGGCATTAATAGAATATTTGTCTGCCCCCTATGATGATAAAAAAGATACCCCGAAAACAAAACCATGGGCATACAAACGTTACCAGCAACGCGGTAATGGCAGACCTTGGACAGATGAATTTTCGACAATTACCATAGAGTTTGGCAATGAAACCTGGCATAACGGATATTTCGCCGACTGGATAGGTTTTGCATCGCGGAACGCCATCCACCAGGGAGGCAAAGAATATGGCTATTTCGCACGATATTTAATTGAAAACATGAAAAAAAGCCCTTACTGGAAATCACAAAAACTTGATGACAAGATAAAGTTTGATTTAGGCGCAAATTATGACTCCAGGGTAAGCGCGGATGGCAGTGTAAGTGGATATGGCGAAGACGCAATGCAAACCTGTGGGCAGGCTAATCTGATAGGACACGCAAATTATATGGGACCAAAATGGGAAACCGGGGATTATTCCGCGCGAACCTATGACGACCATGGCGTACAGGAAACATTATTGAGTTTTGTCTCCGGACAAAAAGATAATCAGAATAAGATGTTTTTAGCACAACAGGCACTGGCGAAAAAAGGAATTATTTATGATATAGCCGCATATGAAGGTGGTCCCGGCGGTTACGCGTTGCCCGGTAGCGCAAAACCAGACCAGGTAGAAACCAATGAAAAATATGGCAAATCTTTGGCAATGGCCGTCGGTTGTATTGATGGTTGGATAGGCAGTTATGCCCAGGGATGGACTGACCAATGCTTCCTGGGTTATGGTCAGGGGAGTTATTGGAATAGCCATACACCATTTGCAGACGGGTTCCGCGCCTGCCCGGCATGGCTTGCACTGACAATGCGAAATCGTTACGCATCCGGCGATTTAATGACAGTTGAAGATAAAAGCACCCCGGTGATAATCCGCAAAAATTGGCCGTTACCATTAACCGGCGCATACGCCATGCGTGATAACAATAAATGGGCAGTATTTGTTGTATCGCGTAAGTTAGAGGGTAACCATGATAATTTTGATTATGGCGATGGTTATACCCCGGTAAAATTGAATCTGCCCTTTGTAAAAGCAGGTAAAATTACCATGTATACCCTTACCGGCAACCCCCGGTTAACCAATAGAGACAAACAAAATATATCTATTCAAACCCTGGTAATACCGGCGACAACATTGGACAAAGGTATATTTGCCATAGACGCAAAAACAGGCGGTAAAGAAACCGGAATGCCTGCCGGGTCAATATATCTGTATGTTTTTGAAGATACTTCTGAAAAATAGTAACTGCAATAATGCATAACTTTTATTAATCAATAAAAGTTATGTAAGTATTCGGTAAACCCCATCTTTCTAATTCATTTATGCCCATCATTTAA
>CAZNLA010000557.1:0-3616 GCA_964573385.1 uncultured bacterium | reverse complement strand
AGCAAAAGTTTCATTATCGCCATTTGTGCGAAACACATATTCTGCTGTCCCATCAATATTCCAGCAATTGCCCTTAACTGGTAATAACAAAACCTTGAAACCTGTATCCATATTAACTTTATTACTCTTCAATTCGGCTTAATATAAAGTAGTGATTTTTTGTTAATTATCCACCTGCTGTTTTGTATTCTTTACAGGCATTAACATAAGCAACTATATTTTCCCATGGTACTTCTGGTTCTAACAGGTGAGTTGGGCATACAAACAGACCACCGGATGCTCCGGCAATATCCAGGTTTTTTATTACAGTTTGTTTAACGTCATTCGGAGATCCGAAAGGCATGGTGGTTTGTGTTCCCAGGGTACCATTAAAAGCTAAAACCTGATTATATTCGTCATGCAATTTTTTAAAATCCATACATTCCGGTTGTATTGGATTTAGGATATCAACTCCACAATCAATTAAGTCAGGTATATATGGTTCAATATAACCGCAACTGTGGTACATAACCAAAATATCCGGTTTTATCTGTTTGGCAGCAGTTATTATCTTTTTTAACCGTGGTTTAAGCCAATAACGATACATATCTTCCGACATCATTATTTTGTCCTGCATTCCTATATCATCACCCATTGATAAAATATCCACACCGGCAGTGGCGAATGATACTGCCAGATTGATTGACCTGTCGGTTATTTTATCTAACAGGTATGTGGCTTTGTCGTCTTCCATTGCCATATCCATCATTAACAATGTCATATCGCGCAGATACCATGCTGATTCCCATATTGAACATGCCATACCACCAACGGATGGTATACCATTTTTAACAGCAGTAGCAACCGAGGATTTTATATGGTCGATATTATTATAATCCCATTCCGGCCATGGGTAATTCTGCATTTCTTCCAATGAATCAATACTTGCCATTGGGTGGTGCATTCGTAATAAATGAAAAGAGCCATCTCCGCCTTTAGAATGTGCAACGCCATCAGCACCAAAAGTTGTATCATCGGGTAAGGTATAATTGAAAAACTTTCTCCAATCGGGTGCGGTACGGGGTTTCATGTTCGGTCCCGGTATGTATGCTTGTGCAAATCCTTCCGGATATTCAAAATATTCTTCTAATGAAACCTCACCAATTGCATTTTTTTTCTTTTCCCATAACGAAGGGCACATGCTGAACTGTACTGGTACAAAGTCATAACCTTTTTTGTTGTATAGGTTTAATAAGTTTTCGCGTGGTGTCATATATCTTCTCCATTTTTCTTAATTATATCTTTTTTAGTGATAAAAATCTTGCATATTATTTGTTGATAACAGAAAATTGATATTTTTTCTCTTATCAATATGACATTGTTGACGTATTTATATATAAACAGGACTTTCGCTTTCAAAGAGAAATTTGCTTAAATATGGTCGCTTCGACAGGCTCAGCGACCGGTCACTGAGACTGTCGAAGTGACCTTAAGCGAAAGTCCTGTAAAATGTAAAGCTTTAAGCAGAAGTCAAAAAAATACAGAATATCTTTTAGAATAGTAAATATTTAAGCTGATTTTAAAAATTGTTTTAAAATTGACACAATTTTTTGCATTTGCCTGCATAATTTAATATAATATATCTGCCCGTATATTTTAAGTTTATGGGTATGAAAGCAGGAATAGCATAAAATGAAAAAAGCATTAAATAATGTAAACTCACCAGTATCTGATCACGCATATTTGCAGATAGAATCCGATTTGCGGGCGCGTATACGTCGCGGTGAATGGAAACAAGGGGTAATGTTACCGGGACGACGGCAGTTGGCAGAGGAATATGGGGTTGCGGTAAATACATTGCAACGCGCGATTTTAGTGTTGCTTGATGAAGGTGTGTTAACATCGCATGGTGGCAGAGGAACATTTGTGGCCGATGATGTGGTTTTTGCCACGGAAGGGGATTTTGCCGGGACGAAAATTGGTGTTTTGTATATTAGCGAAGCGGTGTTGGAAGATAATAATGACGAACAAAATTGGGTAACCAGAATCATTAACGTTATGTCTCACACTGCAACATTAAGCAATGCGGAAATTGTAAATATTAATTTGGGTACACCCGGTGAAAATAATCATATTTCCATAACAGATGGATTAGCACAATTAAATAAATCCGGCGTCAATGCAGTATGTGTTATTAATATTTTTGATCGTCAGGGAGTATATGAAGAGTTAATAACCGCAACTGCTGACAGCGAACTGCCAATATTATTTGTTTCGGCGTCAGATGGTATTTCGCCTATACCACGTTTATCTATAGATAATCGGCATTTAGGTTACCAGGCCGCCGAACATTTAATAGTTGCCGGGTATCGTGATTTGGTGTTTTTACTGCCATTAAAAGACGAATGGGCAAATGAACGTTATGAAGGTGCTGTTGCTGCAGTAAGGCAACTAGGCAGTGGTAAAGTGAAATTAACAGCATACCCGCCGGATTTTGTGGAAGGTTGGATAGCCAGTGAATTTTTCACCCAGGAAGTTCGCGATAAAATACGGCATTGCGAACAGGAATTTATAAATGATTGTGTGAAGAATGGTATTTTCAATAAAGATAATTCAGGTGAACCACGTGGTTTTATTGCACCTTATGATATTATGGCAATAACAATAATCAAACAGTTAAACAATCTGGGCAAAAAAATTGGGGCAGATTACGGCTTAATAGGATTTGATGATTTGGAAATTGCTAAGAAAGAATCACTTTCCAGTTTACGCCCGCCATTAGAGGATTTAGGCGAAAATGCGACAAATCTATTACTGAGAGCCTGTAAAGGTGAACGGATACCAATGCATTTGCGGTTATATTCAATATTAAAACCGCGCGCGTCAACAATGAAAGGTTAATTAATGTCAGTAGCATATACACCGGGTCTATTAGTTACGCCATCAACAATAATAACACGATTGCGACGATTGCCAATAAGTGGTGAAGTGATTGTAGCAGTCGGCGATACGGTACAGGCAGATGATATTATTGCGCGGGCGATGTTACCCGGTCCGGTAAATGTTATTCGTGTTGCAGAAAAGTTAGGATTGAATCAGAACGAAATTATGCAATATATGAAGATAGCAGAAAACGACCCGATTAAAATTGGAGATATAATAGCAGAAACGAAAGGATTTATGGGATTTTTCGGATCAAAAATAGAATCTCCATATGATGGTACAGTTGAATATATAAGCCGCACCAGTGGCATGGTAGGTATACGGGAACCCGCGACACCATTAAACCTGAAAGCATATATTTCTGGGAAGATAGTAAAAGTTATTAATAATGAAGGTGTTTTAATTGAAACCGATGGTGCCATGGTACAGGGAATATTTGGCATTGGTGGTGAACGACGTGGTAAATTAATGACGATATCTTCCGATGCTGATAATATGCCGGATGAAGTATCTATAAATGATAATTGTGCCGGGGCAATATTAAATGCTGGCGCGTCAGTGAATATTAATCATATTCGAAAAGCAATTCAGGTAGGTGCTGTCGGTATAATTGCAGGCGCAATTAATGATGCCGTTTTACGCGCTTTTTTAGGATATGATATAGGGGTTGCTATTACCGGGCAGGAAGATATTC
>CAZNLA010000556.1:1934-3621 GCA_964573385.1 uncultured bacterium | reverse complement strand
GTCATGGTTCACGCGTTGACCAATTATTTGTGGAGACACCTGATACATCAACAATCTTATTTAAAATCAAATCAAGAAAAGGATTTGAGGTTGAAAAAACATCTATCATGAAACATAAAAATAACATCAAAAAGATATTAAATCGTAATTTAGTAGTAATATCCGCAGAATAAAAAACTTTAAAATTATTATAAAGCCTGTGAAAATTAGGAATATGGCAATATTATGCTGACAATGCTATAATTTGCCCATGATTGAGGGAAGGCAATGAATACTGTTGATTGTGATGTATTAGTTATAGGAACTGGTGCCGCAGGTTCATCTGCTGCTTTAAAGGCAGCAGATATGGGTGCGTCTGTTATATTAGTAAACAAAAGTAATAATATTATTGAATCAAACACCGCATACGCTCAGGGTGGTATAATTGCCCGTGGTTTGGATGATTCTTCCGATTTATTAGCATCCGACATTTATGCTGCAGGAGATGGCTTATGTTGGCCCCCCGCAGTAAAGCAATTATCTGTTGAAGGACCTGAATTAGTATATGACACACTTATTGACCAGGTAGGTGTTGATTTTGCAAAAGAAAATGGTAACTTGGTTTACACAAAAGAGGCTGCTCATTCCTCAAGACGTATCCTGTATGCTGCGGATGCTACCGGAATGGCAATAATGGAATCTCTTAGTTCCGCGGTTAATAAGCATCCGAATATTAAAATTTTCACAAAACTAACAGCAGTAGACCTGATTACTCTGCCCCACCATTCCATTGACCGTTTAGATATCTATCAACCTAACGAATGCCTTGGTGCATATTTTTTAAACCAGCATAATAATCATGTAAGCAAAATTTTATCTCGCAAGACAATTCTTGCTACAGGTGGTTTGGGACAAATCTTTTTACATAGTACAAACCCATCCATTTCACGTGGTGATGGCCTGGCAATGGCAAATCGCGCCCGAGCGGAAATTATTAATGCTGAATATGTTCAATTCCATCCTACTGCGTTTTACCATAGAGATTCCAACAGATTTTTAATCAGCGAGGCCGTTCGTGGCGAAGGTGCAAGGTTGCGAAATCATCGTGGTGAATATTTCATGGAAAATTATCATCCGTTGGCTGACCTTGCTCCACGCGATGTAGTTGCCAGGGCAATCTGGGAAGAAATGTTAAAGGATAGCCTTGATTTCGTCTGGTTAGATTTATCTAATGTAAAAATTAACATTGCAGAAAGATTCCCCAACATTTATAATAAATTATTAAAATTTGGCGTCAATATAACTTCCGACCCTATACCGGTTGTTCCTGCCGCACACTACTTTATTGGCGGTGTAAAAGTTGATTTAATGGGAAGATCTACCATAAACAATCTTTATGCAGTAGGAGAAGTAGCCTGTACCGGTTTACATGGCGCAAACCGATTAGCCAGTACATCATTGTTAGAAGCATTAACATGGGGTACAAAAGCCGGGATAGACGCGGCATCAACACTAAAGGATGGATATGACAGATTTAATAATGTCGCGGATTGGCATGATTTAGGTTTAACAGAAGCGATAGATCCGGCATTGATAGTACAGGATTGGATGACAATTCGCACAACAATGTGGAATTACGCAGGTATTGTACGTACAGGTAAAAGACTAACCAGAGCAATAGCTGACCTGAGTTATTTATCTCACCGCA
>CAZNLA010000556.1:0-1924 GCA_964573385.1 uncultured bacterium | reverse complement strand
GGGAAACTAAACTTACGGACCAATTATTAGGTTTACGTAATGCTATTGAAGTTGCTCAACTGGTGACATCTGCCGCATTGCGCAACGATACCAGTAACGGCGCGCATTACCGGGCAGACTAAATTGAGAAAAAGTAACAACCAACAAGATTATTTATTATTATTTTCTGTTATTGGCATACTTATTGCCGGTTTATTAATATTAGCCAGTGCGTCATATGTAAGTGACGGCATTAACAAACTAATCCGTCAATTAATATTCGCGGTTGTAGGAATCGGCGGTGTCGTGTTTTTCAGTTTTTACGATTACCGGATTCTAAACAGATTTCGCAGACCATTTTATTTTTGGACAATTATCGCTTTAATAGGCATATTATTTACTCCGGAAATCAACGGAGCACATTCATGGTTAAAATTAGGCCCTATTAATCTGCAACCATCAGAATTTGCCAAATTCACCATGATTATTGCTTTCGCGTCATTATTATCACGCTTCGGTAAACAAATTAACAAAATACCTCGTTTAATACATGCGGTTTTATATTTTGTAATTCCGATATTATTAATTCTGAAACAACCTGACATGGGAACAGCATCAATAATGTGCCTGATTTGCTTAATTATGCTTATTATTGCAGGTGTTCGATGGTGGATTCTTGGAACTATGATAGGTACTGTAGTTATATTATTCGTTATCGCATGGAATACAAATCTGATAAAACAGTACCAAAAAGATCGTTTAAACTTTATCAGTGCAGAATCAAAAGGTGGTGGATATCACCAAAAACAGGCAAAAATAGCAATCGGTTCAGGTGGTTTTTTAGGTAAGGGACCATTTCATTCTACCCAGGCTCAGAGAGGTTTTTTACCAGAACAGGATACTGACTTTATATTTGCGGTATTTGGCGAAGAATACGGTTTTTTAGGTTGTATCATAATTTTGGGGTTATATACTGTTATGTTATGGAGAGCATTAAGAATGACTGAAGACGCAGACACCGTATTTGGCCGCTTGGTCGCCGCAGGGATAAGCGCGATGTTTGCAGGTCATATTTTAATTAATGTCAGCATGAATCTTACCCTGTCACCTGTTACAGGTATACCATTGCCATTTATAAGTTATGGTGGCAGTAACCTTTTGACTAATTTATTGTTAATCGGGGTATTATTAAATATCAGCAAACATTGCCAACCACGACGACAATGGGCAGCAGATTCAACATTGATTAAGACTTATTAACAGGAGAAAACTCTTTGCGTATTGAACATGACTTATTAGGTGAAAAAGAGATACCCGATAACGCTTATTATGGTATTCATACATGCAGAAGTGCCGAGAATTTCCCCATAATATCTCAACCATTACATCCAGAATTGATAAAATCACTGGGATTAGTAAAAGCCGCAGCAGCAATGTCAAATATGAAGACCGGGAAAATAAAACCGGAAATTGCAGATGTAATAATTTCTGCGGCAAAAGAGATTGCAAACGGCCAATGGCATAAGCAGTTTATAACAGATGCATTGCAGGGTGGCGCGGGAACAAGCGCCAACATGAATGCAAACGAAGTCATCGCAAATATTGCATTGGAAAAATCCGGACATTTGAAAGGTGAATACAACTTTATTGACCCTTTCAACGATGTCAACAACAGCCAGTCTACAAATGATGTATTCCCAACAGCATTAAGAATTGCTTGCCTGAGAATATTATTGTTACTAATTGATGATTTTGCCAATTTGCAGGAAGCTCTACAAAACAAAGAAACAGAATTTGCTTCAATAATAACCCTTGGTAGAACTGAAATGCAGGACGCTATACCAATAACCGTAGGTCAACGATTTAGCGCATGGGCACAGGCTATACAACGTGACTGGTGGCGTTTACATGTTGTTGAAGAGAAATTAAGACAGGTTAATTTAGG
>CAZNLA010000555.1:0-3622 GCA_964573385.1 uncultured bacterium | reverse complement strand
CCACCTCTGTATTTCGCAAATACGCCAGTCGTGTTAAGGTGCCGGGTTTCCGCCCAGGTAAAGCTCCTCAAAACATGATATCAGGCATGGTTGATCAGGAAGCAGTAATGAACCACGCCATTGATAATGTTATTGATAAAACTTACCGCGAAGCGTTGATAGAACATAAAATTATCCCCCTTGAACGCGCCCAGATTGAAGATATGACCCAGGGAGAAGACGGCAGCCTGAAATATGTGGTTGTTTTGTCAGTACGCCCAACTATCCAGTTAGGCGAATACAAAGGTATTGAAATAATCCGGCAGACCACTGAAGTTAATGATGAAATGGTACAGTCGGAATTAGACAGAGTATTAAAATCTTCCGCGAAATACGATTATATCACCGATGAAATTATTAATGAAGATTATGTCATTATTAATTATGTAGCAAAAATAGATGGTGAAGAAGCAGCCGATTTATCCGCAAGTGGTTACCCGGTATGGGTAGGGCATGACAGTATCTTCCCGGAATTAAATGATAATATTATCGGTAAAAAATCCGGTGAGGAATTTATTGTTACCAAGGAATATGCTGACGATTTCGGTGATGAATCATTAGCCGGTAAAACCGTTGAATACGCGGTAACAGTGGAAAATGTCCGAAGATTAGTAGTGCCGGAATTAACAGATGAGTTTGTAGCGTCAATTTCTGACAATAACCTCAGTAATAAAGATGAGTTAATTGAAAGAGTGCGCCTTAACCTGATATATATGGCAGAAAATAATGATAATGATAATTTGCGAACAGAAATCGTTCGTAAAATTGTTGAATCAAGTGAATTTGAATTGCCGGAGATTGAAGTAGAAGAAGAGTATCAGCATTTGTTGAAAGTGCTTGAAGATAAATTACAGAAACGCAATTCTTCAATAGAAAAATTATCAGAACAATCCGGTCGCAGTATTGAAGATATTCAGGATGAACAAAAATTGATTGCCCAGGATATGGTTCGTCGTTCTCTTGTGTTGGCAGATATTGCCGGCAAAGAAGGAATTACCATTACTGACGAAGATATCGATGGTGTATTTGCAATGGAAACTTACCGCAACAAGGGTGAAATGTCCGGCAAATCATTAGCGAAAGAGATTGCCAATATGCGTCGTGAAATGAAAAAGACCGGCGCGCTTTATAATATTGAAGGCAAACTGCGATACGAAAAAGTTGTAAGTTTCCTGCTGCAAAACGCCGTAATCTTAAATCCGGATGGCACCCCATTTGTTGACAGTGCTGATGAAGAAATTGCCGGACCGGTTAATCCAAACCCCGAAGTAGCTGAAGTTACTGATGCAACAGAAGAGATAATAGAAGTTGTAGAAGAAAAGAAGGAAGAATCTGCAGAATAGCAGAATATACTAATTACCCGTAATCGCGGGGCGGCACGACTAAAAATGTGTCCGTCCCGTTTTTTGTGACTAAAAGGAGCGTCTTAATATGTTAGTCCCAATGGTAGTAGAACAAACACCCCGCGGAGAAAGAGCATACGATATTTTTTCGCGTTTATTAAAAGAACGCATTATTTTCATTGGTGGCCAGGTGGAAGACCACATGGCATCTTTAGTTGTTGCACAAATGCTTTTTTTAGAATCTGAAGATCCGGATAAATCAGTAACATTGTATATTAATAGCCCGGGTGGTTCTGTAACTGCTGGTATGGCTATTTATGATACCATGCAATTAATTAAACCTGAAGTAAAAACCTTCTGCGTCGGCCTGGCAGCCAGTATGGGCGCTTTATTATTAACCGCCGGTACAAAGGGTAAAAGATACGCCTTGCCGAATTGCCGCGTATTAATTCACCAACCAATGAGTTATGGCATTGGCGGACAAGCAACTGATATTGATATTCAGGCGCGCGAAATCCTCCGCACCCGCGAAAGATTAAATGAAATATTATCTTTTCATACTAACCAGTCATTGGAAAATGTAAGAAGAGATACAGAACGCGATTATTGGATGTCGCCGGAAGAAGCAGTGGAATATGGGTTGGTTGATGAAGTTATCAGACAACGTGGTTGAATTAACAACCAATTATAAAAATAATTTTGGGGATATTTAATGTCATCATCTAATGGTGGAAAGAAAAAAGATTTGCATTGCTCGTTCTGTGGCAGAACCGAGGATGTTAATAATCGATTAATAATTGGTCGCGACCAGGTTTCAATATGCACAAATTGTGTTGAACAATGCACTGAATTAATCATTAAATCGCGCGAAAGTGAAATAGCCTCGTCAACAGGTGTTGATTTACACCCTGTTAACGAGGCTATACCAAAACCGCGTGAGATTAAGGATATTCTTGATAATTATGTAATAGGACAGGAAAGAGCAAAACGTATTCTTTCTGTGGCGGTATATAACCATTACAAACGCATACAATTTGGCCATGATAAAACCGAAGAACTGGAAATAAGCAAAAGCAATATTCTGCTGATAGGTCCTACCGGTAGTGGAAAAACATTAATGGCACAAACCCTGGCACGCATTCTGGATGTACCTTTTGCTATTGCCGACGCCACCGCGTTAACAGAGGCGGGGTATGTTGGCGAAGATGTAGAAAATATCCTTCTTAAACTGTTCCAGGCCGCCGGTGGCGATACCGCTATGGTGGAACAGGGGATTATCTATATTGACGAAATTGATAAAATAACCCGCAAGTCAGAAAATCCCAGCATCACCCGCGACGTTAGCGGTGAGGGAGTACAACAGGCATTGCTGAAAGTAATTGAAGGCAGCATTGTTAATGTGCCACCACAAGGCGGCAGAAAACACCCGCAACAGGAATATCTGCAGATTGACTCAACCAATATTCTTTTCATCTGCGGTGGTGCCTTTGAAGGCTTGGATAAGATTATCGAAAAACGCGTTACCGAATACGCGGTGGGGTTTGGCGCGGAAATTAAAAGTAAAAAAGAGAAAAATGTCGGCGAATTATTGTCCATGGTCATGCCAGACGACCTTCTAAAATTTGGATTTATTCCGGAATTCATCGGCCGTTTACCGGTGGTTACCAGCCTGGACGCACTGGACGAAGAAGCCATGGTTCGCATTTTAACCGAACCGAAAAATGCCGTGATAAAACAATATAAACGCATGCTGGAATGGGATAATGTAGAACTTGATATTACTGATGATGCCATGCGCGCTATTGCCCGTGAAGCAATGAAACGAAATACCGGTGCCCGCGCACTCCGAAGTATATTGGAAGAAGCCATGCTGGATGTAATGTTTGAAATACCATCAATGGAAAACATAGAAAGAGTAACTATAGATACAGAATGTATTACAGAACATAAAGCACCGAAAATTGAGATGAAAGAAGTAAAAGAATAAATCCTTCGCATAATAAATAAAAGAATGCTTTTAATCCCTCCCTGGAAGGTGAGGGATTTTTTTATTGGGGGAACGTCGAACATTGAACGACCAACGTTGAATATTGAATTTTTCGAAATTCAATGCTCACATTGTATCACATGCCTAAGCCAAATAAAATAGTCAAGTTTGCGTATTTATGAGTAATTTATGCCTTGGAAAGGCATTTTAATAAGTAACCCCAGGCGTCAGCCTGGGGATTAAAACATAACAT
>CAZNLA010000554.1:0-3627 GCA_964573385.1 uncultured bacterium | reverse complement strand
TTATTATTGTAATTTTATGGTAAATGTATGGGGTTTACCGAATACTTACCAAATAATATGCGTGCTAATGGGTTTAAGATAACCTTTTCTGCCAGGTTGCCCATTCCACGTCCACCGGCAGATATGTCTGTTCCGACAATGGCCATTAATTCATCTATAACTGCGGGGCCAAATTGCACCTCTACCAGCCATTTTTCTTTTATCTGATTAGCAATGGATTTAAGGGTTTTATTTTCCATTATCTTACGCAACATTGGTAAGCGGACAAAGTCGAAAACCACGATATTTTGTCCGATTCTATTCAATAATTCTGGTCTTCCCAGAACATGTTTAAAGTAATTTGATACCCCTTCAATCATTTTCACCTTCACGCTATCGTATTCTTTATCAACTTCCGGGTCTATTTGCATTTTTGGCTGTCCGGTAAGTGGGTTTACGGCGGGTCTGCCGGTATTGGGGTCCAACTGGTAGACACCGGCATTACTGGTGAAGATAACTATACTTTCAGAAAAATATACAGTATCGCCTCTGCCATCTGTCATGCGTCCATCTTCCAGAATTTGCAGGAATTTATCTAATATTGAAGGGTGTGCTTTTTCGATTTCATCAAATAATAACACGCAAAATGGATTTTTCTTAACCTGGTTCGTCAGTTGTCCGCCTTCTTCGTATCCGACATATCCGGGAGGCGCACCCAGCAAACGTTGGTCGGACTGGCTTTGGCTGTATTCGCTCATGTCAAAACGTATACACGCGTCATCGGTACGGAAAACCAGTTCCGACATCGCTTTTGCCAGTTCTGTCTTACCTACACCGGTTGGCCCGGCGAAGAATAATACACCCCGGGGTTTGGTGTTGCTGGAATGCTGGGCGCCGGATAACCCTAACCGCGCGCGTCGCAACACGTCGGCAACAGCATTAACTGCCGCAGGTTGGCCGATTACCCTTTGCGATAATAAATCCTCGGCTTTATCCATGCGGTTCCAATCCAGATTATCCCATTCGCTTTCGGTAATGCCATATTTAAAACAATCTATTAATGATTTGGCCTTGGTAAAATTATTTTCGTTACGTCGTGCCAGCATGCGAATACCGCATAAATCACGTGTTGTCATGCCATCAGACAAATCCACCAGTTCTTTCTGGTCAAATTTTTCATTTAAAACTTCGTCGTTAGAGAAGAAAAGATTGAAGAACTTCTTGCGTTCGTAACTATATGGGGTTTCAATTTCAATTGACCCGCAATATGGATTGCCCAAGTATAGCCATGTTGGTAAATCAGTTAATTTGTCACATAAAATAACCAGCATATTCTGGGTAACTTTTCTTTCGTTGCCATTTACCGACGCAACCTGTTGGCTTTCCGCGGATGCTTTTAATAACCGCAGAAAATTACTTCTTTCATTCTGCGGCATATTTACCGGGGACGTCAGAAGTTGCGAACCATTTTCAATGATAAACAGGGATGACTTGTTTTTATTTGACAGGCATACGCGCATCTGATTAATTGCCTGGTCCACCGGGTCCTGTGGTTGAATCGCTTGTGGCACCATTCCACCACCTATTCGCATTGCTGCCTGACCAACTTTCGAGGCACTGTTGAATATTTCGGTGAATTGGTCTTCCGGTTTTTTTTCATCCGCTTTTCCGGCTTTCCCGGCAAATACCATGCCGTCAATGGTGTTATATGCCGCAACCAGGTCATACTTGCCTATCTGGTTTTTATACAGTTCAAATAATGCTTCACGAATAGGGCCCAGTGTCCACATTTTCCTCTCTTCGCCAACCGGGTACAGCATGGTATCTTTTATATTGCCATGTATATATAGTTGCGATTTAAAGGTGGATAAACGTTCTAATTCGCGAATCCACCGTGGTATCTGATTATCTTGTTGAGTCATTCGCCTAACCTCATTTAATTTCTTCGTTCCCCATTATTTAATTAGCCAGCCCAAATAAATTGGACAAGTTTTCGGTTTTCAGTTTTCATATTTGGTCACTTTGACAGGCTCAGTGACCGTTATTTCTACCGGTTACTACTACTGGTTAAGTTACCTTTATAAAATTTTCAATTTAAATAGGTTTCTGTAAAATCTATATCTATTCACCCATTTTCATCTGTTTTTTTGTTTCTGCTTTTGCCGTTGCTTCTTCGGCGGTCTTTGTCACTTTAACTGTGCGCAATTTATGGCCATGTTCGTGTTTGTGCGACTTTTTATATTTTTCCCGCAGTGGCACGCCATTCGCGGATAAATTTTCCATTATAGAATCAGCAATAGCAAATCCATTTTCCACATCATCCGGCATGGCGTTAATATCATCATTTAATGCTACCATTTCTGTGGTGATTTTATCATCTTCTATTTGGAAATCTATTCCGACGGTAGAATCTATTGCTGCTATTATGCTGGTTCCGTCATCTTCTCTTATTGGCACATTCATGCCCATTGACAGTAGCGTTTCAACCAATTTTATCCGGATATATTCGTCATCCGCTAATTTTTGTAAGGTTGCTTCGCATTCATTATAACTATTTACAATCCTGTTATTAATCTCCCGGATAATATCCGCATTGCTACCGGTCTGAATTAATTGTTGCAGTTCTTCCAAATATTGCGATGCTGATTGTTGGTATGATGCGATTGCTTCCTGTTTTTGCATAGCACTGATACACGCCAATGCCTCATTAATAAGTTTTCTGCATTCTTCCCGTTCTTCTTCCCGTTTTTTAATCAGCATTATTTCCCTGAATATTCTTGCTTTTAATAAAGTAATTCCCTGCATTACCATTTGCGGTTGTTTGTCAGCAATTGCGGTATATTGGTCAATTGAATCTGACATTTCAGCCTGCATTTTTTTCGGTAATAAAATTAAATCCTGTTTTATCAGTTCTATTTCAACTAAAACAATTTCAGTTTTCATTGAATGACCTGGTAATGCGGTATTATTGAATATTTCATCTGACAATTTACAGATGTATTGGGCCATTTCCTCGGATTCGCCGGATTTATTAAATTCATTTTGTAATAATTGCAGTCGGGTTACTAAATCGTTCGGCGCATCGGGCACTAAAGTTAATCTTTTTGAACAATTTTGAAATTTATGAATTATAAATTCTGTTAAAGCATCCTGTTCCGCTAATTGGTATGTGTGCTCTGCTATCTCCAGTGCCGCGTTTAACTGCGCTGTGTATGCCAGGTTTTTCTCATTTATATTTGCCTGGTATTCTGCTGTTCTTTCATTAAAAACAGCCATAGCCTGCGCGTGTTCTTTTTTCAAATCTTTTATAGCTAAATATGCCGCGATGCTGACCGCCGCAATACCCAGACCGGTAATAGCCATACCACTTGCGGAAAGCGCAGGAAATGCAGCCTGAACCTGCGGTAATACATAATATACGGTATGACAAGCCATCTATATCCCCTTACATAGCAATTAATATGAAAACTGTGATATTTTATATTTTTATATGCTTTTCGTCACGTTTTACGTCTGCAACCAGATTTACTTAACCATGAAATACACGATAACCTGATATAGCATAATATAGATTAAACAAGGACTTTTGCTTTAGGTCACTTCGACAGGCTCAGTGACCGGTCGCTGAGCCTGTCGAAGCGACTATTT
>CAZNLA010000553.1:0-3637 GCA_964573385.1 uncultured bacterium | reverse complement strand
CAGGCTCAGCGACCGGTCACTGAGCCTGTCGAAGTGACCTTAAGCGAAAGTCCTGCTGATAATACATCTTAATGGGCAACCCCGTGTGGGATTGCCCATTAAAATGAAACTGCTATTATCCACCTGTTTCCGGTATCCACACCCGCATTGACCCCGGTGTTCTATTACACCATGCATAATATGGAATCGCGGTTATTTTGACATTATTTTTAGCCCCTGGTCTATTTATTCTATATAACACATCTTTCCATTCACTCATGTCCGGGGTAATGCCATCGCCTTTAATAACCACAACGCCACCCAACAGTTCTGAAGAATATTCTGGATACAATTCAGCATTTTCCGGTATGATAATTCTGTGAATTGGTATCTCATGGTCCTGTTGTTCAATGCAATATACAATTGGTCCGCGTTGCAGTGCGACACAGCCATTATTTTGCCGGATATCAGGATGTGAATAGACTCTTTCAACTGGCATGGGTAAGTTTAATGATATATGGTCGCCGGTTTGCCATTCACGGGTGATGGTGAGATATCCGCGTTCAATATTTTCAGAGATATCAATATCCTGACCATTTATAGTAGCTAATGCTCCTTGACACCACCCGGGTATGCGCATTTTTATAGTAAACTCTTTCGGTTCGGCTAACTCTAACATCATGGTAACCTGGCCATCCCAGGGGTAATTGGTAAGTTGTCTTAATGTTAAGTCAGTATTTTTAATTTTAATTTTAGAAGTGCCGGCGGAATACAAATGCACGGCCAAACAATTATCAGAAACAGAGTAGATGTAATTACCTATAGAGGCGATTAAACGCGCGATGTTTGGCGGGCAACATGCGCAACCGAACCATTCACTGCGTTGATAAATTGTATCTATAGGTGCAATCCATCCATTATGGTTATGTGGATTAACACCTGGATGAGCAGCTAAAGGATTAGCGTAAAAGAATTTTTCACCATCCAGTGATACGCCGGATAACGCGCCATTATATAACGCGCATTCCATTTCGTCTGCATATTTGCCATCGCATTCAAGTTGCAACATTCTGTGTGCCCAGAACACAAGGCCAATGGAAGCACAGGTTTCAGCATATGCAGTTTCATTGGGCAGATCATACGGTGTGGTAAAACCTTCATTTGCTGCTGATGGTCCTATTCCACCGGTTATGTATATCTTGCCGGTGGTCATATCATCCCAAATTCTATCGCATGCTTTTCTTAATTCCGCATCTTTAGTTTCGCGTGCCAAATCTGCCATGGCGGAATACAGGTACATAGCACGAACAGCATGGCCGGCAATCTTGTCATGTTCTCTTACCGGTTTATCCGCCTGGCAATAATCGTATTTTTTTGCCCAGTAATCTTCAGGTTTTTCTCCCCTGGCTACTGCTTCAATATCAAAATAATTGGGGGTATTTCCGCGTTCATCCACAAAGTATTGTGCCTGTTTAAGATATTTTTCATCACCGGTGGTATGGTACATTTTTACCAGTGCAAGTTCTATCTCTTCGTGTCCGCAATACCCGCGTTTTTTACCTTCGTCAGTGCCAAATACTGATATGATATGGTCTGTATATTTTTCCATAACATCCAATAATAAGCGTTTACCAGTTGCCTGGTAATATGCAGTTGCGGCTTCCATCATATGTCCGGCACAATATAATTCATGTAAATCGCGCAGGTTAGTCCAACGTTTATCTGGTTCAACAACCGAAAAATGGGTGTTAAGATAACCATCATCCTGTTGTGCTGATGCGATATCAGCAATTACATCATCCAGTAGCTTTTCTAATTCAATATCCGGGGTGGTTGCTAATGTATATGCCGCAGCCTCTATCCATTTAGCAACGTCGCTATCCCAGAATATATGTGGTTCATCTGGCATTCCCGGTTTCCACTGCATTTTAAATGCATTTAATCTGCCTGTGGATTTGCAATGATTATATTCTGCCGGTATGGTATGCAACCGGTTAGTTTCCATCTTGGGTACCCAAAATGAATCTTCCAGATTAATGGCGGTGAATGGTACTGCTTTATAAAGTTCGCTCATAATTGTATCCCCTTTAAATTATTCCTGATAAGTGTCATAAAGAGATTTGATGACAATTAATTTCTCAAATTCCGCAACTGTCAGTGCCACTTTTGGCGTAACTATAACGGTGTATGGGGTATTGGGTTGCAAATGGAAAAATCGGTCGGAATATTCCGCGTCAATTTCATCTTTCATCTCTATCCATGTCCACAATGCCGGCATTGATGTCTCTATAGTTACTTCAAAGGAATTATGTATTTGTTTAATAATATTTTTGTAATCAGGTTGTTGTAATGGCAAATGTTTGGGACGGGCAAAGGTGACAAAGTTAGTGGCAATATTTTTATTATCTACATACAAATTCAACCAGATAATCATATTGCGGCTACCAATGGTTTCCCATTCCTTCGCCAGGCAAACTTCCGCTAACTTTTTGCTGCCATTTAATGGTGTTACAACTGAAGTTCTTTCACTTCGCACTGTTTCACCGTCTGCAGTAGTGATTACCCATTCGACTTCAGCATTAATTTCTTCTAATTTATCACTGGTGATGAAGATATCAATTGACTTTGACGCAGGATTCTCAACGCCGGAAATTAATAATGGCGCGAAAAACTTTTTGGCCATATATTGTAATGCTTTCCACCTGCAATTAGAATCTATTGATGCCCATGACGCCACCGGCCAACAGTCATTTATCTGCCAGTATAATGCTCCCATTGTCCGCGGCATATTTCTGCGCCAATGTTCAACCGCGTATTTCATCGCCATTCCCTGTAATATCTGGCTTAACCAAACTGAAGATTCAAAACCGCTGGGCAACCTGAACCATTCAAGCATGTAATGGATAATTACGGAATTACCAATGCCGGACCGTTGATGATGTTCCATAATATAACTGGTAACATTTCTTTCTTCCGGTAATGTATAACTATTAATGGTTTTAGGTTCCGGGAAAGATTGAAAACCGAATTCGCTGCAGAAGCGATGAAATGTAGTGCGATACCATTCAAATGGTTGCTTGGCATGCCAAACTTCCCACAGATGGGCATCTCCCCAGTTGGCGTTTGCGTGGTCCTGGCGTTCACCACGGGGCGAATGTGGGCTACATGGCCAGTAATCACGACCGGCATCATATCTCGCAACAACATCCGGCAATAAAACATCAAAGATTTTTTCATAATCTTCGTGTCCCATCTGGAAATTGCTCCAACTGTCTCCGACCAACCACATTTCTAATTCATTATTACCACACCACAACGCGATGGAAGGGTGATGCCGCAATCTTTTGACATTATCAATTGCTTCCTCTTTGATAGAATGCATAAAATGTTCATCAAAAGCCGGATAAGTAGCGCATGAAAACATGAAATCCTGCCAAACCGTTATTCCTAATTCATCGCAGATATCATAAAATTCATCGTTTTCGTATATGCCACCACCCCAAACCCGCAACATATTCATATTGGCATCAGCACATGACTTAATTAATTTATAATAATGTTCGCGGGTTACCCGGTTTGCAAAGGTATCAGCAGGTATCCAGTTTCCACCCTTGGCAAAAAAAGGAACGCCATTCGCGGTAAACTGGAATGACTCACC
>CAZNLA010000552.1:0-3637 GCA_964573385.1 uncultured bacterium | reverse complement strand
AGTTTCTATCTCATCTCTTCTCGCACGCACATCTGCGGCAAATCTGGTTACTGCCAGTGTACCGGCAGTCATAGAATTGCCAATTATCATCCCTGCCAGTGGAATAATATATCTGCCATCAAATAAATTTTCCGGTCTTAATACCACCAGGGTGATATATGCCAGTACAATTATTGACCCGGTACTGATAGCGGTCGCATAAATCCACAATTTCCCGGTTAATTTTTCACGGGTACGACCAGTTGCGGTATGCACCGCCACACTAATCATTATCATCAGTGCCAGTAAAACCCAATACCATTCTCCACGACCGGAACGTAAAAAAATGAAAGCCAAAACATACCCGGTTAATGATAATTGAATAAGTGTGCGTAAAGCGCCGAATATTAAATCTTTTTGAAAACCCAGTTGCAGTACCCAATTTATTATTAAAACCACCAGCACCAGAACAGATGCCAGAGCTAATTGAAGATAACTTATTTGAATAACTTCTGGTCCCATCAGGAAACCTCACGGGTGACTGTTCTGGGATCACTTCGACAGGCTCAGTGACCATCTCCGAAAACCGAAAACTAAAAACTATTTATTTTTACCAGGATTGCATGATTTCTTCTGCCATTTTTTTATCTGTTTGCCAATCGCGACCACCGCGGGTAAGGTAACCGCCGACTATCATACCATTGGCGCCGGCCAAAAATGCTGTTGCCTGAAAATCACCGAGTATCAATTCGCGACCACCACCGATTTTTATTATTTTATCCGGGAGAATTATGCGGAATACAGAGATGGTTTTTAATGCTTCTGCCGGCGAAATTAATGGTTGTTCACCCAGAGGTGTGCCGGGAATAGGAATAAGAAAGTTAATGGGGATAATATCCGGATTAATCTCTTTTAATTCCAGTGCCATATCTACACGGTCCTGGTATGATTCGCCTATGCCAAATATTCCACCGCAACATAATACCAATCCGGCCTTTTTTGCTGCCAATGCAGTGTTTACCCGGTCATCATAACTATGGGTGGATACTATATGGGGATAATAATTGCGTGAGGTTTCTAAATTATGGTGAAAACGTTCCATGCCCGCGTCACGAAGTCGGCACAAACTGTCGTAATCAAGGCATCCGAGTGATGTACAAACAGCGATGCCAACTTCTGATATGATGCGTGGGATAATTTTTACAATTCTTTCGAACTCTTCACCGGTTAGCGCGTTTCCACTGGTAACTATACAAAAATGTGGACTGCCGATTTCTTTTGCCCGTCGCGCGGCGGTTAATAATTCTTCATCCGGCAGTAATGGATATTCGTTGGCGGCAGTATTGTAATGTACTGATTGGGCGCAAAATTTACAGTCTTCTGTGCATTTACCAGATCTTGCGTTACAGATAGTGCACATGTCAATTTCACTGCCGGCATTGTCACGACGTGCCGTATTTGCCTGCGCCATTAAATCGGTAAGGGGAAGTTCAAATAATTCAACATAATTTTTCATGCGGATAATTCACCCAAATAACAAAGTATGGTGGTATGTTTTTACTTCACCCTTTAACACTGATTTATGCCTGACTGTCGCTTTCAACGAAAAATTGTTTGAAATAGTCAATCTGACTGAATCAGCAACCGGTCATTGAGCCTGTCTATGTGACCGGTTGCGAAAGTAATGATATTTAGATAGTGACTGTACCACAAAATACTTCGTCTGCCGGACCGGTCATATATAAATGGTTATCTTCATCGTCCCAGGTAATTTCTAATTTACCACCGGGCAATTCTACCGTTGCTGTTCTTTCAGAAAGGCCGTTAAGCACTGCTGCCACTACAGTGGCGCATGCGCCGGTGCCACATGCTAATGTTAAACCGGCACCACGTTCCCAAACACGCATTTTCAGATATTTTGATGATACGCGCTGAACAAATTCAACATTTGTTTTGCGGGGGAAAATAGAGTGGCGTTCTATCCGTGGTCCAAACCAGTCAACTTCATAAGTATTAACATCGTCAACAAATAACACCGCGTGTGGGTTGCCCATTGAAACAGCGGTTACGCGTATTGTTGTGCTTTCAACCTGTAATGGTTCATTAATTACTTCGCCTTTTGGACCAATCATTGGAATTAATGAACGTTCCAGATGTGGTTCGCCCATATTAACTTTCGCCATTTTAACGATGCCGTCTTCTACCTGTACTGCCGGGGTAATAATGCCTGCCAGGGTGCTGACGGTGAAATCTGTTTTTTGAGTTAAGCCTTTATCAAATACGAATTTGGCAAAACAACGAATGCCATTTCCGCACATTTCGGCTTCGCTGCCATCAGCATTAATTATTCTCATCTGAAAATCAGCACCAGTTGAAGCGATAACCAGAATAAGTCCATCTGCACCTATGCCAAAGTTACGGTCACATAGAAACACTGCAGATTTAACCAGTTCATCAACTGAATAGTTATTTCTGATACAATCGACAACAATAAAATCATTGCCCAAGCCGTGCATTTTTACAAAGTCTATTGATGTAGGCATAATTATTTTCCTTAAAGTGTAGATAATTAATTTTACCTGTTAGAAGGGTGGTATGTAAAGAGGGAAGAAGGGGATTCAATTACGAATTATTAATTACGAATTACGAATTTTATGGTGTATGAAGAAA
Source organism: uncultured bacterium (assembly GCA_964573385.1). GTDB lineage: Bacteria > Armatimonadota > Hebobacteria > CAIYQO01 > CAIYQO01 > JBAXQQ01. Next base: position 988 of record CAZNLA010000552.1, on the reverse strand, counting down.
TAATTCGTAATTCGTAATTTTTAATTCGTAATTAATACTACATTCCGATTGCTAAACCGCAATATAATGAATGGCCGGTTCCGAGGAATGATTTTGCATTTAATAACGCATGGTGGGTATATGATGCGGTGAAAATGCCGATAGGTGATTGCCAGGTTACGATGGCATTTGGCGAACCTGTCATATAATTAGCGCTTACAGTTACTTTATCACCAATCTGCTGTGAAAGACCATAAAATTCATTTATCTTAGTGGGGTCTTCCGCGCTTTTTAATGTACCACCGACAGCTTTTAATTTTTGCCATGAGTAATAAACTTTTAATTTTTTATTTAATTTATATGATGTACCCACGGTACCAACCCATGTTTGATATTTGTTTTCTATTGCGGGTGAAGGGCCAATGTTTACAGTAGATGAATCTGCCTGATAAGAGAAGTCAGTTCCTATTTTCCACTTACTTGAAATTTCCTGTATTGCCCCAACCCGAGCACCAAAGTTTTCTTTTAATGTTCCATATGTAGGTGCTAATACATATAATCCACCACCTATTGGTACAGGAATGGTTGCATTTACCGTTGCCGCGTCAACAGGTATAAGAGTGATTCCTATGATTGTTTTGTTTATCCGTTGCGCATAGGATACCTCAATGGCATCGCCGGTGGTTTGCATAGGAACGCCGGGGAAGTTTTGCATCTCTGCCATATTGGAACTGTAGCCATAATGGCATATTCGTATTAATCCGGGTCCGACAGTAGTAATTGCAGACTGAAAGTTTCCATTCACATGAAATTTTCCAAATTCGAATCCGCCGAATACCGCTTCTCCACCGGTTTTATAACCTGCGTCTTTCATAACCACCATATTTGGGGCAAATTGGGTTATCATATCCTGAGTTGGGTCCACCCCACTCATTGATACCCAACCGAATGATAGATTGCTTAATTTTGGCAAATCACCCGGGTTAAGGTTTGGTGCCGCGTTTGCTAT
>CAZNLA010000551.1:0-3639 GCA_964573385.1 uncultured bacterium | reverse complement strand
CATTCCTGAAACAGCTGCAACTGCGAATTTTCCTGCTACGGCTGCTACTGCAGGAACACCACATTGGGATGATGCTGCAATTTATGCAAAAAAAGTAATAGATTCCGGTTATACTTTGTGCCCAAAATTCAGACAACTTTTTATGGCAGATAATGGCGGTATATTCGACAGATCAACTATTAATCTGGCACCAAATGAAATCATCCTGCCAATCGCAGCCGATGGTATCAGAACTAAAAGTTACGGAACATCACTTTTCGTGATTGCTTCAACTCATGCCAGCGATATGGGCGATAATGGAAATCCAAATGGTAATTGGGGTGGTAATAGGGCTCGTTCCACATTGGTAAAGAAATTTTTCCCAACCGGTTCAACTTACTTTTCAAATCCTTATGACTTGACAACTACATCGGCGAGTTCACCTTTAAGAGATGATAGATCTTTATTTTTCCTTGGAAAAAATATAAAATCGGTATTAACAGGTAAAGATAGTATTGTACCACGAACTTTAAATATTGCATCCAACGTATTTACGGCGGGATATTCAGTAATTAAATTTACAAATCTCCGTGCAGATGGAAAAAGAGCAAGTGACTTATCATTTACTGATACAGATATTCCATTTTTACGTCTTGGCGAAGCATACTTAACTTATGCCGAAGCAGTACTTCGTGGGGGTGCAAAAGTAAATGGTTATGAGGCAATTACAGCAGTTAATGAATTACGTAAAAGAGCAGGTGCACCGTTATTTAATACTACAACTAATATATTGACCTTACCAAAGATCATTGATGAAAGAGCTAAAGAGTTTTTCTTCGAAGGTCATCGTAGATCAGATTTAATACGTTTTGGTCAATATGGTGGTATGAGCTCAACCTACCAATGGGAATGGAAAGGAGAACAGTTAGCCGGCACAAATTTTGACGCGCATTATAATATTTTCCCTATTCCTTCATCGGAAATTAATGCAAATTCTAAATTAGATCAAAATCCCGGATATTAATTAATAGTTAATTCGTAAATTAACCAATAAATATAATTCTTTGAAAAGTCTGAACTTTTAATAGCTCAGACTTTTCATTTTTTTCATTGAAAGTTTAAGATATAATTTTTCATAAAACGGCAATCTTATGCTCAAAAAAACATTGCTACTTCTTATCATCTTTATTTCTTCCGGTCTTTTTGCACAAATTGAACGTATAGAACCCGCATTTTGGTGGGTGGGTATGAAAAATACACAATTGCAATTATTATTACACGGTTCTGAAATTTGCAACCGGAAAGTTATTATTAACTATCCCGGGGTGAAAATCGTAAAAACAAATCGCGCTTGTAGTCCAAATTATTTATTCGTGACATTGGATATAGACTCTAAAATTACCAAAGCCGGAACCTTTCAAATCGTACTAAATCAAGCTGACAAACAAGATATCTCCATTCCCTACGAACTAAAAAAACGACGTTCAAATTCAGCTAAAAGACAGGGTTTTACAAGTGCTGATGTGGTTTATCTGCTAATGCCCGACCGTTTTGCTAATGGTGATCCAAAAAATGATAACATAGATTCTCAACCCGATAAATTGAACCGGAGTATTAATTACGCTCGTCATGGAGGAGATATTAAAGGTATTCAGGATCATCTAAATTATATCAAGGAACTTGGTGCAACAGCCATATGGTGCACACCGATACAAGAGAATAATTATGAAAAGTACAGCTATCACGGTTATGCAATAAGTGATTATTATAAAATTGATCCACGTTTTGGTAGCAACGAGGAATATTCGGATTTTGTGGAAGCAACTCACCAAAAAGGTTTAAAAGTCATTATGGATATGGTTTCAAACCACTGTGGAATCTGGAGTTGGTGGATGAGTGATTTACCTTTCGAAGACTGGATCCATCAATGGCCGGTGATGACATACACCAACCATAAAGCAGGTACAATAAAAGATACTCATGCATCACAAATTGACAAAAAACTATTTATTGACGGTTGGTTTGATACATCAATGCCCGATATGAATCAGAAAAATCCCTACTTCTGGACTTATTATATTCAAAACTCTATCTGGTGGATCGAATCGTCAAACCTTGATGGCATCAGAATGGATACTTATCAATACAACGACCGTGATGCCATGGCTCAATGGGCAAAAGCCATTACCAATGAATATCCCAAATTTAATATCGTAGGCGAAACTTCATTTCCTAATTCACAAGATATTGCATTTTGGCAGAAAAATTCTGAGAATCCATTAAATTATAATTCAGAATTGCCATCTGTGATGGATTTTATTATACAACGTGCCTTATTATGTTGTTTTAATGAACATGGTAAAACATGGGAAGATGTGGGCATGAACAGGCTTTATAACACCATTACGAACGATTATTTATATCCAAACATCAATAATTTGCTCGTTTTCGCCGAAAACCACGACACACAACAACTAAATTTTACCACCAATAATAATATTGATAAGTTTAAAATGGCTATGTCATTTTTGATGACAACTCGTGGTATTCCACAAATTTACTATGGTTCAGAAATTGGTATGGCTGGTGATAAAGATAAAGGTGATGGTGATATTCGACAAGATTTTCCGGGTGGCTGGCAAGGTGACTCAATTAATGCATTCACTGCACAAGGAAGAACTTCAACACAAAATGAATACTTTAACTTCTTGTCGAAATTACTAAACTGGCGAAAAAATAAAGCGGTGATTCACACTGGATTATTAACACATTATACACCCGAAAAGGATGTTTATGTGTATTTCCGATACAATGAAACAGAGAAAATAATGGTCATTCTGAATAATAACGAAACAGAACAAACCCTGAAAATAGATCGTTATGCTGAAAGTCTTGAAAACATTAAAACCGGCACAGATGTAATGTCAGGAAAAACTTTTGATTTAAGGAATAATTTGATTTTGCCAAAACAAACTGCTTTGATTTTAGAGCTACATTAAAGCGCTTATTTATTAATTACAAAAATATTACGTTATGAAAAAAATTATTTATCCTGCAATTTCTTTACTGATTTTGGCAGTAATATCTTCTGTTTCTTTGATTTCATGTAAAAAACAATCGAACAAAACGGAGTATTTAATGGATTCGATTGATTATAAAAAAACCGCACCCGAATGGGCAAAAAACTGCAATATTTACGAGGTAAACACGCGTCAATATACGCCAGAAGGAACATTCAAGGCATTTCAGCAACAATTGCCCCGACTAAAAGAAATGGGTGTTGACATTTTATGGATAATGCCCATCAATCCTATTGGAGTTAAAAACCGAAAAGGAACACTTGGAAGTTATTATTCTATAAGCGATTACACCAAAATAAATCCTGAATTTGGAACTGAAGCTGATTTTAAAATCCTTGTAAGTGAGGCTCATAAACTTGGAATGCATGTGATTATCGACTGGGTAGCAAATCATACTTCGTGGGACAATGTTTGGATGAAAGATCATTCCGATTGGTACACAAAAGACAGTTTGGGAAATATTACAATTCCCGCCGGAACCGACTGGGACGATACAGCCGATTTAAATTACAATAATCCGGAATTACGTCGGGTAATGATAGACGCCATGTTGTATTGGGTGAAAAATGCGGATATCGAT
>CAZNLA010000550.1:0-3642 GCA_964573385.1 uncultured bacterium | reverse complement strand
GCACCGCCGCGGTGTATTTATTGAATTCTGCCAGATTTTTCCACAACGGGTCGGCTATATCTACCTGGGTAGAGGCGTAGAACAGCCATCCTGGCCATGCCGCATCCGCCGGGCTATAGGTTGAACCGTGGAAGAAAAGGTGGTTGATACCCGTCGTCCACAGCAGGTCCGCCTCATATTTCATATCTTCCAGGGTTCCGCGGAAATGCTCGCGGTGCCAGGTGAATGTTTCTGACGATGCCAGCGATTTTCCGGCGAGGTGGGCCGCAGACGAAGCAAGCCGGTTGACCAACTGGTATTCCGGCGGCAGCAATAGCGCGTCATCGGTTAACGGTTTACATTTTATCGCGGTGGATGCGCCGAAAACCTCGGTCTCCGGGATGTCGGATGCGGCGTAAAGATCCAACAGGTTCCCCGGTGCGCCATGTGCCTGGTAACGGCTAATTATGCCCTTCCCGCGCGAGTGCTCTGCCCATGGAATCACGGAATTATCCAACAGGCAGCGATGTAGCGCGTACCGGTAATCAGCACGCACGCGGTTAATTTCGTCCGCGTCACCCATGCCGGCGAGTTCCGGCAATCTGTCCGTTAATTGGTAGCCGTTGACTTCCAGAAATTTATCGGGGAAATCATCGCTGTAACAGGCGCCATAAACCTCGAAGGAATCATAAAAAACGGCTCGTGGAATCGCGTTGGGGAAACGGTCAAACAGGTCATCATAAAAACTTAGGTAGGTATCAAGTGCTTTGCGACTATACGGACACATTACATTGCCTTCACCGCCGGGGGCGGCGCGTTTTACCTGTTGACCGGTGGGGTTTACGTGCATGATTGCTATATCCTGACCGCTGGGAACTTTGTTCAGACACTGCGTCACATTATATCTTTTTCCATCCGCGACAATTGTAACCGCCGTTATGATATTTCCGGTTATCTCTTCGCCTGATTTATAAATTGAAAACTCAGCGTTTTGCGGCGCATATTCATCCGTTATCATAGGTCCGCCCCATGGCCAACCGCTGCCCAGGTCCAGGTCGCATCCCATTCCCAATCGGTTGCATTCCGCAACGGTAAAGGTCAGCATCCGCATCCACTCGTCACTGAGAAACGGTATCCACGCTAATTTATACGATGGTACACCATAAATAGGGGTGACTTCCACACCGCCAATGCCGGCATCCGCGTACGCCTGCAAATGCAGGGTAATCTCTGTTTCATTTACAGCACTACCCATCCACCACCAGCGAGTCCATGGTTTAACTGTATATTTATTCACTTGCAGTTACCTCGACATTTAATGATTACCCTACCCAGAAATTAACTTTGTAATATAACTTTGCAAGTTTTATTTCGTTAATTTTGCATTATAACCTTTTTTAAAATATACATGCTATAGGTATCGTAAATTAAGTTTTTTTTGGAATTCAGGAGACAGCAGATATATAATATTTTGCTGATTTTTTCGTTAATTCAATAGAACGGCAAAAACGATGTGTAAGTTTTTTATTCTAAAATTAAAATAAATATATTAAAATATTTCAGCATAATACTATACTAAAACTTAATAATAAATTTATTTATGATGCTCAAAAAATCTGAATTGAATCATCATTGACATGATGAATAAAAAGTAATATGATCTTATTGGTTTTACGATAATATAAAGTTTACAATATTATGTTAAATAGTTTTTTAAAATCCTATGTGTCACAAATATAGAAAGGAAGTTACATAAATGTCTTTACACCAAATGGATAAACTTAGTACTTTTTTGTTTTTATTAATATTTGGTATATTATATATTTATATTATTTTAAATCCTTTACGTCCTATTATTAAGAAAATAATGAAATCGGATGAAAAGCCGAGTTCAAATATATTAGTTCCAATATCGGCTGTAATTATTTTATTATTATTTCCAATAATATTTTCCATATATAATAAAATAGATTTTACTGCATTTTTTGCTTTGATGATTTTTATGATAATTAAAGAAATAGTAAAAATAGAAAATCAAATAAAAATTGAAAAACAAATCAAAAAGTTTTTAGGTAGCTGTAAAGACAAGTTTGGTGTTAATAATGGTATAGATATTGGTTGCATTATATTTGACATAATAACGAATGTTTTTGGTAAATTACATAATATCTTAGATAATAGCAATGAGATATCATATATCACTGAAGAAGGTAAATTAATATCAACACAACGCGATAAAGTTATCCTGATAATGACTCCTGAAGAGTATCAGAACCACTGCAATCTAAAAAAACAATTATATTTCGAATTGAACATGAATAAATGTAATCCTGTATCGGAAGACAAATTATCAAACTTTGCTAACTCTGTATTAAATAAATCAGTAAAACACAAAAAAAGAAATAGTATGAATAAGTAAAATAAATGACTCTATTTAAGATTACTTCATAAGTTATATTTGAGATTTTATAATTACTTACTTTTATAAATTATTTAGAGATATACAGGCAATTGTAAAAAATATAGATTATACAATCAACTCAACCACCCCCTGTCTCTTCATGCCAAGACGGGTAGTTATGTAATAAGTTGACAATATAATGTCTGTAATAATAATCAAAACTTTCATTTTAACTTCTCCTTCTTGGTAAGGATGGGTGGGCGAAGGTCGGGGTGGTTTTCGCCTATCACAAATCTGCAAATTAAACATTTGAAAAAATAGGTTTTGCAAAAGCCTATATAATTAGGATCTAATCTATACAGATGAGAAATTTGTTTTTAGATCTATAGAATAACACCTGCTAATAGCATCTGGTAACGTATCTCTCATTGTTACGTAATAGGCCGTTAGCAGTCAAATCCGTACAAAAAAGTAAGGATTTTATAAAATTAGCATTCATATAAACAAACTCCCCCTGTCACTGCGGTGACATCCCCCTTAAGGAGGGAGACATGTATCACCGCAGTGACGGAAGGAGCAAAGCGTAATATATATAATTGATGATGGAAATTACATTCTTGTCCAATTTATTTGGGTTAGGTAATAAAAAATCCCCGATCGAAAGAAAATCATCGACCGGGGATTTATTATTTAGAACTTGTATTATTTAAAATGAAAGTTCTTTATAGAATCATCTGCTTATTCAGAAGGAGCAGATTCTACGCCACCACGTTTTGAGAACAATACAGCGCCAGTAAGGATCAATAATGCTATGATGGCTACAATGTAACCATTAGCTGAACCTTGCAACTGTACGATTGCGGGAGCGATTAAGATTGATACCAGGTTCATTACCTTAATCATCGGGTTCAACGCAGGACCTGCGGTGTCTTTCAGCGGGTCACCAACGGTGTCGCCGATAACGCCGGCTTTATGTGCTTCTGAACCTTTACCACCCAGGAAACCATCTTCGATTTTCTTTTTCGCGTTGTCCCATGCTCCACCAGTGTTTGACATAAATACTGCCATCAACTGACCGGCAAGAATACAACCAGCAAGGAAACCGCCGAGTGCGTAAGCGCCCAGCCAGAAACCTACGAGGATTGGTGAGAAGATCGCGAGCAAGCCAGGACCGAGAAGCTCTTTCTGTGCGGCTTCGGTAGAAATCGCAACGCATTTTGCATAGTCAGGTTTGCCTTTTTCGCCAACGCCAGTGTATTCCC
>CAZNLA010000549.1:0-3663 GCA_964573385.1 uncultured bacterium | reverse complement strand
AGTTATAGTAAAAATATTACTTTTGAAATAATAGGGCCTATGGGATGACTGTGTATTTTTTTAGCAAATCCACGTTGGGATTATCATTGTCGTTGAGCATCAAAACGCCTAAACTTCCTGCGTCAAGGTAGTCGTTGCCGTTGCCACGCCACAGGCCGTAGTAATCTTTATCGGACACCTTGACCGAGTTCCGGTTGATTACTGTGTAGTCGTAGCCGATATTCGAGCCGGGTTTGGGTGTAAAACCCAATGTTATCCACGGCACCGCGGCAGTGATTGTATAACCTTTAGCGGTACGGTGGCAATAGGTCTTTACTGTAGCTGGATTGAAATCACTCCCATTACCACAAGCAGCGACGGAAGGACCATCGGTTTCGGTGACCGGTACCATTATTTGAAAATAGTTAGAAATAGCTCCTACATCTCGTTGCGCCAATAGACGAGTATCAAAGAAGAACTCAATGGAATCATAGCCCCAGCCAGGCTGTTTGGGTCCAACAAAAATTACCGGGTCGGTTACATCTACCCGCAGGTAAAGGTTGCCGGTGTCCCAGGAGGCATGTCCACAGGCGGATAGATCCGCAGGACCTGTCCAGGCTGAAGGATTCGACGATAGCGAAACAATTTGCCCAGGTTGATTAAGTAGCATAGATGTTGACACGGCTGGCCAGACGATTTCTGTTACGGCGACGTCAATAGGACGATTCATCTTTCCGGCAGTTGCCTTCGGCCGCGTGTTTGACTGTTTAACCGGCGACCGTGTGGGCGATGGCTTGCCCGCAAGGAAGTCCGCCAAGGCACGACCCATGAGTTTTTGTCCTTCCAGGCTGGGATGAAAATTATCAGGAGTAAACAGAGTGAAATTCTTATTAGTCTTACACCCCGCTTCTGTCAGCTCCCGCATGGCGATAAACATGTCGAAAACCGGTACTCCTTCCTCGCGGCCCAACTCTATCACGGAGTCTCCCATGTACGGCAGGCAACGTTCCTGCTGCAAAATGGATCGTGGACTCGTGCCGCCGGCGTATGGGGTTGTCAACAGGATAACCCGAACATTCGCCTGCTTCAGCGGCGTTACAAGCGCCTTCATATGCTCCTTGAACTCACCGACAGCGCGGAAACCAAATTTCTGGTCATTGGTGCCAAACATGATGGTGACCACATTCGGCTTCTCAGCAAGTACCTTGTCAATTACGGTGACCGCCTGCTTGGAAGTCCAGCCGGGGAATCCGTAACCGACGAAACTGAGCTTCCAATCCGGATGCTCCTCATTCAGGAACTGTACAGCATGATAGCCGTAGCCGTTGCCGGTAGAGATGCTATCGCCGAAAACTACAATCTTATCACCAGGTTTGATCCGTGGCACAAGATCATCCGCAAGTATGCGACCGCCGGTGACGGCGAAAAGCGCACAACAGGCAATGACAACAAAACTGATAAACCTATAGCTTACGACCATCGCAAACTGTTGAAAATTATAATTGTTCATTCGAATACCACCCTATTTAAATTAGCTAACCAAATTTTATTTTATCAGGACTTTCGCTTTCAAAGAGAAAGTCCTGTAAAAATATTATATATTGCCTCTTTGAATATTTTTAAAAATACTCCTATTATTATCAGCCAATTTAATCTATAATACAGCCATGTTAAAATCTAAAGCAGAAAATGCCGACATACCCATGGTGCGATACCATGAACTTATGCGTGTGTGTAATCGTGTTGTTAACCATGCACCAAGTATACAACTTCATGGTCACAGGCTAACCCCGGGATTTATATTTTGTGTAGAAATTGCTGGTGGTACAGATGTCCCATTTGAAGATGAAGGATATTGTTTAAATTGCTGTGTAGGTGGTGGTGGACGTATGACAACACCGCAATCGATGCCGGTGCAACCAGGTTCTGTATTATTAAAATTACCCGGTGAGGAACCGCACTGGAAAGCAAATGCTGATGGATTGTTACGGTTTTATATATGTTTTACAATTACACCAAATATTGCCCCACCTCTGATACCACCTACTGCTATCTGGCCACAGGTAGTGCAGGAAGTTGCTACCATGACTGAGGAATGCCGGCTTAACCTGCCGGGATGGCCTGAACGCGCAGGCATGATATGCAGTGTGTTGGTTTCACGTTGTGCTACTATGCTGGGTGCTTTTACAAAATCGCCGTTCACCCCATCATATATACCATTTCTTCATGATAATGTAGACAAATATATCAAAACTAATTTGGGATTAGCTATTCGGTTGGAAGATATTGCCGAATATCTGGGAGTCAGCGAACGTACACTTACACGCCGATATGCATTTGAAACGGGAAATACGATAAACTCGCGTATCCAAACTTTACGGATGGAACTGGCCTGTGAGATATTGCAAGACACACCGCTACCACTTAGCGACATCGCCATTCAAATCGGTTACCACCACGTTAACAATTTCATCAGCGTTTTCCACCGGCATATAGGAATGACGCCGCGGGAATATAGAATGATACACCGCAGAGGAAATGTCCAACCATAGACAAAAGTAAATATTAACTTTCCCGCTACATACCTTGACATTAACCTGTTAATTTGAAAATATTAGTGGGTAATACGAATGTTTATTGTAAAAAGGGGTGACTGGTATGCGTGGTATAGTATTAGCAGGTGGTTGTGGCACACGATTGGCGCCGGTTACGTATGCGGTGTCAAAGCAATTGTTGCCTATTTATGATAAACCTATGATTTATTATCCTCTGTCGACATTACTGTTATCCGGCATTCAGGATATTTTACTTATTTCTACCCCTACGGATTTACCGTTGTATCGGCGATTGCTGGGTGATGGCAGTTGGTTTGGGGTGAATATGCAATACGCGGAACAACCAGAACCGGAAGGTTTGGCGCAGGCATTTATTATTGGTGAAGATTTTATCGGTGATGACCGGGTTTGTCTGGTACTGGGTGACAACATATTTTTTGGTCACGGTTTTTCACAGATATTAAAAAGTACCGCACAAATAACTGACAAAGCCACCATATTCGGTTATCGCGTTAAAGACCCGCAACGATATGGTGTAATAGAATACAACAAAGAAAACGAAGTTATATCCATTGAAGAAAAACCGACACACCCGAAATCTAACTATGCCGCGGTGGGTTTGTATTATTATGATAACGAAGTTATTGAAATAGCAAAAAATATTAAACCATCTGCACGTGGCGAGTTAGAAATTACTGATGTTAATAACGCGTATTTGCACAAAAATAAGCTACGGGTGGAAAAATTGGGACGCGGGATAGCGTGGTTGGACACCGGAACCCATGAATCATTGCTGGAAGCAGGTAATTTTGTTGAGGCAGTTGAAAAACGCCAGGGAATGAAAATTGCCTGCCTTGAAGAAATCGCTTACGAACAGAAATTTATCACCCTTGACCAGTTGTCCATAAGAGCAAAACATCTTCAAAACTCAGAATATGGCAAATATTTAAGCAGATTAGTGGATGAATTCGCCGAATAGTAATAAAAGTGGTTAGTGGTTAGTGGTTAGTGGTTAGTGGTTAACACATTAAATCCAAACCCAAAGAAATTGAACAAGTATTCGGTGTTTATGTATATCTTATGCCTTGTAAAGGCATTTTAATGAGTAACCCCAGGTGTCAGCCTGGGG
>CAZNLA010000548.1:0-3680 GCA_964573385.1 uncultured bacterium | reverse complement strand
GACGCAAACCGATGGATTATAGCAAATTTACAGGAACTGTACAAATGCCCGACGCGCACGAAATGATGAATTTTGATAAAAAAAAGAAAATTATCGGGATTTTTTTCTCAATTCTATCTTAATTTAAAAAAGTTGCTAACTTTATTGTAATTGAATTATACAGCAGATACTTGATATCATTGCTAAATTATATTGCGTTATCGGGTATAATGCAGAGAATATGTTAGAATTACCATAATTTACGTTTTTTGAATATCAAAGATACACCCTTTGAATGTGTGTTGGTTTTTATGCCTGTATGATATTCATCTTTGCCGAAATTGGGGAAACTTGTTTCTATATCATTTACAACACCTACTAATTCCCAACCTTTTGCTCCCAATGAATCAATAGAATCTTCATCTACTATTATTTGGCCAGGAGTAAAAGTAGGTGATGACTGTGTTGTTTCTACTACTTTGTAGTCATATGACGGAACTAAAATATAGAAAAAAGCAATTATTCCAAGAACAACAGTTACAGTTTTCCAAACCCATGCCGGAAAATCTGCAGGCATTTCTTTTCGATAATTAGAAGTTGAATCATTGACGCTCTTTGTCTTTATATTTATTGCAGGCTTTATCAGATTATAATTGTAATCACTCTTATTTATCGGCTCTGTGTTCGTAAAATCAGTTGTATTAGTCGTATTAAATGATGGAGATTCGTTAAAATTATTTTGTAAATTGTCACTTTCGTTATCTTCGATATTATCTTCAGTATTTAATGGTTGAGAAGAATCATCAATTCTGTTTGATTCATCAATATCCGGAGTGGTGTCAATTGTTATAATAAAGCTATGTCCGCATTTATGACATTTAATTCTTCTTCCGACAAAACTGTCATCCACTACTCCACGACTTTCACAATTAGGACAAGTGATAGTAACTTCTGCCATTTTAATCTCCTAAAAATTAGTTTTTTTGAAATTTAATTCAATGTGGTGTAAATGTAAATACGAAAATTACGTATATTGTTAAAAAATCTTTTCGCAATATAGTCGCATTGACAGGTTCAGCAACCTGTCAATGAAATTGGCATAGTTACCTTCATATGAATATCCTGATATCAATTATTCGCAATTTCAAGAATCATATCATGAGGTAATTGCAAAACCTGATAATATCTATTTTATTTGTACGGAATGCCGTCCCCGGCATTCCGTACAATTCAGACAGGTTTTGCAAAAGCCTGCATATAACTAAATATTACTTTTTTCAAACAGAAAACTCGTGTTGAATACCTTTAAACATGCCATTTTCGCTAAATAATATAGCTATGTGATATCCTGTTGCCTGCCATTGGAGTAATTGTCCACCATTTGGCATGGCAGATATTGCGGATGGTGGTCCTACAGAAGAGATAATCTCTTTCCTGGTTTTACCGGTCATATCTCCCAATCGAATAAATTTCTTTTGCAGTGAAGATCCAGATGACATATGAATTGCATAAAATATCATATAAATGATGCTGATAATTGATGATATTGTGATAATTACTGTTAAAAATTCTGGCATTATTTCCTCTTCATTTTATAGAAATTAATAATTAAAACCCTCTAAAATTATCCTGATAACAAATAATTTTCATATAATTAATATATAAAAATGATGTCGTCAATACGAAAAATTCGTATTTTTTTTAGATTTTGTTTAGTGCTAAAAGAAATTTATCGGGTTGTTAAAAAGAATATTTAAATATCAATAAATAATCATTAATTTCATAACTGTCATTTGGCTTAAAATTGTCGCTTCTACAGCCTCAGCGACCGGTTACCGAGGTTGTAGAAGCGACCTTAAGCGAAATTTCTTTCATAATTAATGAAAGTTAAAAAAAAATAGCTTTTTAGATTAATAATTAAATAAAACTTAAAATTATATTTCCTGTTATTTATTACCGCAGAATGGGTATATAATCTTAAAATTTGTCTGGTAAGCACAAAATATGGTAAACTTTTTGTGTAAACTTATCGAACGATAAGTGAATTAAGGGGTATTTATCGTGATTATTATAATGGAAGAAGGCGCGTCAAAAGAAGCTATTCAGGCTGTTATTGATGGTATTGAAGGTGAAGGTTTTAAACCGTTTGTTAATCCCGGCGTTGAACGTTCAGTTATTGCGGTTTTAGGTGCTGTAAATGCCGAAAAAATGGTTATTGCTGATAAGTTTGCATCTTTCGATGGTGTTGAACGTGTTGCTCTGGTTTCAGAACCATATAAACTTGCCAGTCGTGCGCATCATCCTGCAGGAACAGTACTTGATGTATGCGGCGTACCTATCGGTGGCAAAGAGTTATGTATTATGGCTGGTCCATGTAGCGTTGAAAGCAGAGAGCAGACATTAGAGATTGCCCATGCTGTGAAAGCTGCCGGTGCGCACATGTTACGTGGTGGAGCATTTAAACCCCGCACTTCCCCATACTCCTTCCAGGGTTTGGGCGTTGAAGGGTTGAAGATATTAGCAGAAGCCCGCGAACAGACTGGTTTACCGATTGTTACCGAAGTTATGGATTTCAGCGATTGTGACGCGGCGGCGGATTATGCCGATGTGTTGCAGGTTGGCGCGCGCAATATGCAAAATTTCCGGTTGTTACTAAAACTGGGAAAAATGAATAAAGCGATTTTATTAAAACGCGGATTTGGCTGCAAAGTAGAAGATTTATTAATGGCTGCTGAATATATCATGTCTGAAGGCAACCAACAGGTTATCCTCTGCGAACGTGGTATCATTACATTTGAAACATCAACACGCTATACCACTGATATTAACGCGGTTCCAGTAATCAAACATCATTCGCATTTACCGATAATAGTTGATCCCAGCCATGCGGCCGGTGACTGGCGTTATGTTGCTGATATTGCATTGGCCGGCATTGCCGCAGGTGCAGATGGATTAGAAATAGAAGTTCACAATAACCCATCAAAAGCAAAATCTGACAGCGCCCAGGCATTAACCCCGGAGAAGTTTGCTGAGTTCATGAGTCGTGCCCGTCGGGTTGCTGCCGCAGTGGACAGAAGCATTAGTTGAAGAGTGAAGAGTGAAGAGTGAAATTTAGAAGTTTCGATTTCATTCGATTGCTAATGACTTCAGCCGATTTCAACTGAAAACTTAAAACCGAAAACTTAAAACTATAAAATAGGTTTAAAACGGTTAAAAATGGTCAATAATTATTGACATTAATTACTCGCAATTGATAATATAACAGCGCGCCTAAATGTTAGGCGCGCATCTGTTTTAGAGAGGGGAAATAGGTGAAAAAGCAAACTTACAATGTTGCTGTCGTAGGCATCGGTGCTGTTGGGTCAGAGATGATTCGTGTATTAAAACAGCGCAACTTCCCGTGTGAATCATTGCAGATTTTTGCTCGCAGTGCCAGACCGGAAGTCGTAGATGGCGAAACCTACCAGGTACAGCAGATTACCGAAGAGGCGTTGGATAATGTTGACATAGCATTATTTGCCGGCGGTGAGAAGGCTGAAGACCATTTCGGTTTAAAAGCGTTAGAACGCAGAAAAACTGTATCAGGTCTAAGCAAATTGGTTATTATTGACAACGGTAACGCTTTCAGAATGTATCCTAACGTTCCATTATGCGTGCCGGAAGTTAATGCTGACACAGTAAAATCTAAACAGGTAATAGTA
>CAZNLA010000547.1:0-3685 GCA_964573385.1 uncultured bacterium | reverse complement strand
ATTTATTATCAATTTATGCAGCTTTTTCGAATTCCACTCCGGAAAAAATTGCTGAAGAGTTTGCTGAGAAAGGTAATGCCGCTTTAAAAACAGCTTTAACTGATTTATTAATTGAATCTTTCCGGCCATTTACTGAAAAGTATAATAATTTAATGTCTGATAAAGGACAAATAGATTCATTATTACGCAGAAATGCCGGAAAAGCGCGGGCATTAGCAACACCAACATTAGAGAAAATGTATAAAGTCATGGGATTCATGACACCTTAATTAATCCGGAGATCCGGAAATAAAGCCGAATTGCGGTGAGAAAAAATGACTAATTTATTTAACAAAACAAGTACTGCCGGTGTGATAGGGCAAATTGACCAGGTTATTGGACCTGTTGTCGACGTCCGTTTTCCTGCCGGACAATTGCCAGAGATTTATGATGCTTTGGAAATAGCAGATCCTGCGAACAATCGTACTATTGTTGTTGAGGTTGCTCAACATTTGGGTAATAACGTTGTCCGAACTGTTTCATTATCAGCAACAGATGGTTTAAAGCGTGGTATGAATGTAACTGCTACCGGATCACCAATTCTTGTCCCTGTAGGTGAAGGTTGTAAGGGAAGACTCTTTAATGTATTGGGTGAACCAATTGACGAAATGGGACCAATTGATGTTAAAGAAAAATGGCCTATACATCGTGACCCACCCAAGTTTGAAGATCAGGGCGTAGTAAGTGAAATATTTGAAACAGGTTTTAAAGTTGTAGACCTTTTAGCGCCGTACCCAAAAGGTGGTAAAATTGGTTTATTCGGTGGTGCTGGTGTAGGTAAAACAGTACTTCTGCAGGAATTAATTCGCAATATTGCTACTGTGCATGGTGGTTCATCTGTTTTTTGTGGGGTTGGTGAGCGAACTCGTGAAGGTAATGACCTTTACCGCGAAATGGCTGAATCAGGCGTTTTAGCAAGAACATCATTAATATTTGGACAGATGAATGAACCACCCGGATCACGTTTACGTGTAGCGTTAACAGGTTTAACAATGGCCGAATATTATCGTGATGAACTTCATCAGGACGTTTTATTATTCATTGATAATATGTTCCGATTTGTTCAGGCAGGTTCCGAAGTTTCCGCGTTATTAGGTCGTATGCCGGCAGCAGTAGGGTATCAACCAACATTAGCTTCAGAAATGGGGCAATTGCAGGAAAGAATTACATCTACAAAAACTGGTTCCATCACCTCGCTACAGGCAATTTATGTACCTGCGGATGACATTACTGACCCGGCGCCGGCCACAACCATGACTCACCTTGATGCTGCAACAGTATTATCCAGAAAAATAGCAGAAAGAGGTATTTATCCGGCAGTAGATCCTTTAGCATCAACATCCCGTATTCTTGACCCTGTTATTGTAGGCCAGGAACATTATCAGGTAGCACGTGATGTACAGGTTATTTTACAACGATACAAAGAATTACAGGACATCATTGCTATTTTAGGTATTGACGAATTATCTGATGATGACAAAACGTTAGTATCCCGCGCCAGAAAAGTAGAGCGATTCCTCGGGCAACCTTTCTTTGTCGCGGAAACATTTACTGGTTTAGCCGGAAAATATGTTACATTGCAGGATACCATAAGAAGCTTTAAGGGTATTCTGGAAGGTCAATATGATGATTTGCCGGAAGTTGCCTTTAATATGGTTGGTAATATTGAAGATGCTATCGAAAAGGCACGCAAAGGGAGTAACTAATGGCGGCAACCTTTGAAGTTGTAATATTGTCGGCAGATAGAACGCTATATTCCGGTAACTCAACATCAGTAGTTGCCCCAGGCATTGCTGGTAGTTTTGGAGTATTGCCGGGCCACGTACCTATGGTGACAGCATTACAAACGGGTGAATTAGTTATTACAGACGAAAAATCAGATATAAAAAGATTTGCTGTTAGTGGTGGTTTTATCGAAATAACTGCAGAGAAAACTTTGATATTAGCTGATTCTGCTGAATTAGCAGAAGGTATAGATATCGAAAGAGCACGCAGATCTCATGAACGCGCGATGGAAAGAATGAACTCAAGTGATCATTTAGAGCATGAAATTAATGTTGAACGAGCAAGGTTATCGATGTTACGTGCTTTAAATAGAATGAGGGTTGTTGAAAAGAAAATATAGTTTTCTATTTTTTTCCAAAACAATAAATAGCCCCATCATTACAACCGAATATCATTTTATTACCAGAAATTGCTGCTGATGATTTTACCATATCTCCTGTGTTATACGACCAGGAGATTTTTTTCGGCATCATGGAATTAAAAGCAATTATTAAACCTTCATCACTGCCAATATATATCATATTTCCTGTTGATACTGGTGATGAATCAATTCCTTGCTTCATTTTGTATTCACTCATTTTTTTACCGGTTATACGCGATAATACAGTAATTTTCCCGTTTCTGTCAGCGAATACAACATTTTTATCACTAACAATTGCTGATGAAAATATTGACCCGTTATCTTTATCATGTTTTTTCCAGTTTATTGTACCGCTATTAATATTTACTGATAAATAATCGCCATCTAAAGTACCTAAATATACATTATTAAAATAATAAGCAGGCGATGCAGAAATATTTCCTTCGATGCTTATAGCTTTTAATTGTTTGCCGGTTTTTACATCAATAATTCTAATTTTACCATCACATCCCGCAATTATTACTTTGTTTTCTGCAATACATGGAGAGCAATGGACTTGTGCTTCTGTTTTAAAAGACCATATTTTTTTGCCTTCCTGGTTAAGACAATACAGCGAATTGTCATATGAGCCAAATATAATGTTGTTTCCATCAGTATTGGCGGAAGAAATTATCTTATCATCTGTATTAAATTTCCATACTTCTTTTCCATCTAAATTTAATGCGTAAAAAACACCGCCTTCATCTCCGAAATAAATTCTGTTATTTAGATATAAAGCAGAAGATGAAATGGATGCTTCACATTTATATTTCCATTTAAATTTACCAGTTGATAAATAAAGGGCAAGGAAATTTCCATCTTTACACCCTACATATACTGTATCTTTGACAATAATAGCAGTTGATTCGACTGAGTCAGGTGCGTCATAACTCCATAATAGAGTCGGTTTTTTTTGAATAATATCCGGTGAGATAGCATTCATTTGCTGATTGCCACGGAATGATTTCCACTCCGCGGCAAATAAAAATGTTGAAAAAAGAAGCATTGAAAAAATAAATATTCGCATCTTACCCCATTGTTACTAAAACTTCATTAAAATCTTTCATCATGTTAAACGCAATGAAATTACCAATTAAATCTTCACCATTCATTTTAATAGCTTTTATACCTGACTGGCATCCATTTGGATTCTCAACAGTAATGTTTAGCACTTTGTTGCGGAAAATTCTTTGCATGGTAAAATTATGCCAATCAGATGGGATACATGGATCAATTGTAATGCCCATAATATCTGGTTTTACACCCAGAATATATTGTGTTGCAGCATAATATGCCCATGCCGCAGTACCACTTAACCATGGTATATGAGATGTCCCAAATTTCTCAGAGTTAGGACTTGATGTCGATTGGCAATGTACAAATGGTTCGATTTTACGTATTTCTGCCATATCATAGATCGGAAGAGCACACGTCTGAACTCCAGTCACATTCAGAAATCTC
>CAZNLA010000546.1:0-3693 GCA_964573385.1 uncultured bacterium | reverse complement strand
AACGAAGAAGAAATTGACGCAATATATAACCTGCCTTTCACACGTTCACCACACCCTGCATATAATGGCCAAAATATACCCGCGTATACCATGATAAAGGATAGCATCACAACACATCGCGGTTGTTACAGTGGTTGTGCTTTTTGTGCGATTGGCGCGCATCAGGGAAAAGTAATCAGCAGCAGATCCGCGGAAAATATCCTTAACGAAATTACCCGTTTAACAAAACACCCCGATTTCCGCGGGACAATAACTGACCTGGGTGGACCAACAGCAAATATGTATAGAACAGGATGTCGCAAAGGTAAACCCGGATGCGCACACCGTACCTGCCTGTACCCGGATATATGCAAAAATTTAAATACTAACCACATTCACGCGGTAAAATTATTACAAAAAGCCAGTAAAATACCCGGGGTAAAACATTTATTTATCAGCAGTGGCATTCGGTACGATTTATTATTGGCAGATGATTCCGGAGAATATTTGCGCCAACTGGCAAAACATCATATCAGTGGACGTTTAAAAATTGCGCCGGAACATATCTCTGCAAAAGTATTACAAGTGATGAGAAAACCGGGTAATGAACTTTATCGTAATTTTATAAAAAAGTTTAATGAATGCGGCGGAACATCAGAATTAGTAGGATATTTTATAAGTGGTCATCCCGGATGCACCCTGAATGATATGATAGAACTAGCCATTTTCCTGCAACGAGAAAAAATTAGACCGGAACAGGTGCAGGATTATTACCCGGTACCATTAACAATAGCAGCATCTATTTATTACACCGGTATCGACCCGATAACTGACGAAAAATTGTATACTGCCAGGTCAGAAAAAGAAAAATCTTACCAACGTGCCATATTGTTATGCCATAAAGAAGATTTTAGCAAGGTGGCAAAACAGGCATTAATAGCAGCAGGAAGAGCCGATTTGATACCTAAATTGATAGGGAAAAGATAAAAAAACATCCCATTTAAATTGGACTACCGGCAGGGATTATTCCATGGTAACAATAATTCCGAAGTTATTATCATCTTTAAATAATTAATTTAACCACGAAAAACACGAAGGACACGAAAAAGAATATTATTTTTCGTGTCCTTCGTGTTTTTCGTGGTTATAAATTAAAATCTAAACTGTTGCGCAAAATATGTTTTAATTCAACGTTATTTTAATTTACAACCTTTAACCACTGCTGTTATCCTAAAATTGCTTTCAGGTCTGCTTCTACAGTGGTGATTGGCATAATGTTAAAGTTCTTAACTAATACATCCAGCACTGCCGGGGTAATGAATGCCGGCAAACTTGGGCCAAGACGAATATCTTTAATACCAAGATGCAGCAAGGTTAACAATATACAAACCGCTTTCTGTTCGTACCATGATAATACCATTGATAATGGTAAATCGTTTACACCGATACCGAATGCGTCGGCAAGTGCCACAGCGATTTTTATGGCAGAATACGCGTCATTGCACTGACCGATATCAAGTAACCGTGGGATTCCGCCGATATCGCCAAATGGCAATTTGTTAAAACGGAACTTGCCACAGGCCAGGGTAAGAATTACGCAGTCATCCGGGACTGATGTCGCAAAGTCAGTATAATAATTTCTGCCGCTTTTTGCGCCATCGCAACCACCAACCAGGAAGAAATGACGAATCTTTCCTGCTTTCACCGCATCAATTACCACCGGTGCGACGCCTAACACAGCATTATGACCGAAACCTACCATTATGGCATGTTCATCTTCATCAGCAGTAAAACCAGGGGACATTAAGGCGGCATCAATAACCGCAGAAAAATCTTTGCTGCCATCGTTTTCAACGTAAATATGGGTTACATCCGGCCATGCAACCAGGCCGGTGGTGAATATTCTGCCTTTATAACTTTCGCGTGGTTTTTGAATACAGTTTGTTGTCATTAAGATAGAACCGGGGAACTCATCAAACTCTTTCGCCTGGTCCTGCCACGCGCCACCATAATTGCCTGCCAGATGCGAATATTTGCGTAATTCCGGATAACCGTGCGCGGGTAGCATTTCACCATGGGTATAGATATTTATCCCCTTGCCTTCGGTTTGTTCCAGCAGAATTTTCAGGTCTAACAAATCATGTCCGCTTACCAATATTGCTTTACCGGCAACAGGTGTTACCCGAACGCTGGTTGGACTTGGATGACCGTAAGCGCTGGTATTTGCGGTATCAAGTAATTCCATAACCTTTAAATTAATCTCACCCACTTTTAAAGTCATGGCTACTAATTGTCCCAGGTCATGTTTTTCTTCAGCAATAAAATTTAATGCTTCAGCAAAGAATGCGTATACGCTTTCATCATCATATCCTAAAACATGTGCATGATCAGCATATGCCGCAGTACCTTTTAAACCATAAATAATTAATTCGCGAAGAGCTGTAACATCATCACCAAAAGTTGCTTTTTCAGCTTCAATACTAACTTTCATACCCTGTGCAATCATCTCTGCAATGGATTCACCCGGTTGCCAGGTTGTTGCACCACCTAATTCTGCTGGTTCATTACCATTTTTTGCTTTATAGGCGCTAATATAACGAACCTTTGCGTTGTCACGGACTTGCGCAACCTTTAATACCATTGTAGCCAAACGATCAACATCAAAATTTACATTAGTAACAGTGGTGAATAAAACTTCGACAATAAATAGACCAGTTGCTTTATCGCCAATACCTAATTGAATATTGCGATGTTCATACATCGCTAATCCTTTTACACCATGAACTAACAAATCCTGCAACGCTGCCACGTCCGGTGATTTACCACAAACACCAACCATTGTGCAACCACTACCCTTAGCGGACTGTTCGCACTGATAACAAAACATAGACATTAATTTTCTCCCTTGTTATTTTCGTAAACAATTTATACCATTATTATAACACCTTCCACTATGACATTTGTCATTATATTTTTTTTTGTTAAAAAAAAACTCAATTTGTGCATATTTAATGAATAAACATGGAATTATGTAATTGGAGATGTTGTTAATGAAGCTAAAAGTTAATATGCTACTGTTTTTGATGTTATTTTTGACATCAATCGGTATAATATCGCTATTATTTCCATCAGCAAGCAGGTCTGTTTATTCCTCACCAGACTCTGCTAATAATTTATTCGTGTCTCAGAACTTATCAAAAAATGACTTTATTTCTAACCAGATAATTAAAATGAAAAGTAATCAGGTAAAGAAGATGCCTGACATTTCCGCGGTTTCCAAGGTTTCCGTAGTATCCCCTGAAGTATCAATTTCCGGTAAATCTGTACTTGTTCTTTATGATTCATTTGGTGACTTCGGTTGGATGGGTGATCTTTATTCAGTTCAATTAACAAATATGATCTCTCATTTTGATATAACAACCGTAAGAAAACCTGTGGAAAGTTACCAGCAAAATGACTATCAGAATTATGACTTCATTATATATTACGGCGCGTTGTATGATTCACCCCTTCCACAGGCATTAAAAGATGATATATTAATAACCACTAAACCATTTATGTGGATCGGTTATAACCTGTGGAAAGTTGCCGTCGCACCGGATTGGTCGTCATATAATGCTGCTTTTGAAACAAAGTTTGGTGTCCGGTACCGCGGTATAGATATTACCGGATATCCTAACATTAATTAAGATCGGAAGAGCACACGTCTGAACT
>CAZNLA010000545.1:0-3768 GCA_964573385.1 uncultured bacterium | reverse complement strand
ATATAAAATGGAATATTTCACCCAATGATCATTATCTCGTTGTGAGTATACGAAATAGAGATAAAAGAACTTTTATAACCTGGTGTGATGGTAAATTGCTAAATGAAGTATCATTCTCAATGAACGATCTTAATTCTCGATTATATATCACAAACTCTGGAAGAATTTGGTTGTATTACAACAATTATTCGAATTATATTATTAAAGCAATAGATGGTAAACATATATCATCCGGTTATATGCCACTTCGATATCGTAATAAAGCGAAAGGTCGTCTTAACCATTTATATTTTTCTTTAAATGAAAATATAATTGCTGAAAATCAAGAAAAAGGTATACAATTTTGGAATCTTGATATAAAAGGTAATAAGATATTAGTTCATTTTTCAAAGATATATAAAGATTGGCAGTATAGCAGAGGTGGATTTTTTCATGATAAATATTATAATGATTATAACATAAAGGGAGAATTAATAAATCCTGCAACTTCAAGTGAACTGGATTTTTATTTAGCCGGAACGGATAGTGAAGTTATATATTTTGAAAAATCTATAAATGATTCAGAGATGACAGAGCAACGTTTTAAGTATATCCCGACTGGAAAGCAATGGTG
Source organism: uncultured bacterium (assembly GCA_964573385.1). Taxonomy (GTDB): domain Bacteria; phylum Armatimonadota; class Hebobacteria; order CAIYQO01; family CAIYQO01; genus JBAXQQ01. Next base: position 3,155 of record CAZNLA010000545.1, on the reverse strand, counting down.
TATATCAACTAAACAAAATTCACAGATACTTGTTGGTACTCAAGAAGGAAAATATATTTTATCTTTTAACATTAATATTTCACATAATTTAAAAAAAATATATCATTTTCTTTCAGATTATGTAGATGTAAATGATAATTTTATGGTTACAAGTTCTGATTTATCGATATACAACTATAGTGAAAAAAAAGCTGTATTTCCGGTAAAAATGCCAGAAAAGTTTAAAGATATAATGTATGGTTTTTTTGATTATTCAGGTACAGAATATGTTATTGATGGAGACTTCACTTTATCTAAAGATGGGCATAAAGTAATGTTTTTATGTTCTAAGAAGAATGACCGTAAACAAGAATCATTTTTTATATTGGGATGGTAATAATATAACGAAGGTCGTTACAAATTGAAAAATATGAATAAAATAACCCAATTAATAAATGAAATCACTCATCGCACAAAAAAAGCCGATAATGAAACTTCTGCGTGTCAGGAAAATAACGTTGTAACTACTGCAAAGAAAAGCAAGTCGAAAATTTCATTGTCACACAAGCATCTGCGGTGGTGTTTGTTGGGGATGATTTTACTAATCGGTGGTTATTGCTGGTGGCGTATTCCAGCGAAGTTGAAGATTATCGCTATGATTCCTGGTGATAATATTAATGAGATAAGTCATTGGAACCATATTGGATTGTGTCAATGGAATTGGTCGAAAAAAAACGGAACATCTTCTATTGTCACTCAATATGGTTGGGATGGCAAACCTGTTTGGTCGGTAAAGGGATTATCTGGAATCTCAAATTTAACATGGCATCATGATGAGTTTGTCTGTTCTTCTGATGGACATATTGTTGTAATCAGCAAATTTGATAAGAATAAAATTTATATTATGAGTTGGCGTGATGGAAAATTATTGGGTAATGTGACATTGCCACGAGAAAAAGGTATGGAAGAATCAACAGGAAGCACTTTGTATAATTTATCAGTTACTAATTCCGGACGGATATGGATATATAAAAATACTATGCCATATTGCAGAATTATGGCAATAGATGGAACCCATGTAGCTATCGGAAAATTATATATACCAGGTTTGAAAGATGATAATTACGCACATTATTGGAGATTTTCACCGAATGAAGGTTTAATGGCAGTTAAGAAAAATAAATCGGAAACCTATTTTTTTACTTTGCAAGTTCATGACGAAAAAGTGGTGGTTACTAAATCTTTTTCACACAAAGATGTAACTATATTCAAGTTATCTGAAGGCGGACTTGAAATAAATAAAAATGGAGATTTATGTCGTTTGTCTGGGGAAATAATTGCTCCGGAGAATCAGGCAAGAGAGATGTTACCTGGTTGCGAAAATACTGCGATTGAGTTTGAAAAACAGGATAATAATATTCCTAATCCGGGTTGTCGTTTATTAAATCTAAATAATGGACGATTCAGGAATATAAATTCATCTAAAGTTTGCGTTAATGTCCTCTGTGGTTCTTCAGATGGAAAATATATATTAACTGACGAAGCAAATAACCTGAAATATCCTGATATCATACTTTATTTTCTTAATCAATGTTCAATATTTCATGACTTTTTGCTGATTCAGCAAAACAAATATCAATTAACTCTTTATAAAAAATCCAAAATGATTGCGGTTTTGCCACTTGAAGATTCTATTCCTGATTATTGTTATTCTTATGATGGTGAACATACTTTTTCAAAAATTGACTATATTGATTTTTTTGATGATTTTGCTGTATCACCAAATGGGGCAAATATAGGGTTTGAAGGCTACACAAAAGATGATAAGAAATTTTATGGCATCCTCGGACGGTAAAATGTTATTATAAAAGTTATTTTATACAGGTTAAGCGCGTGGTAACTGATCTGTTGAGGTGACTTTATTGAAAGTCATATTTCAATATAAGGCGGATTAATTAGTAAAATGAGTAGCACGAATAAAATAACCGGGGTAGAAAATAAAATCACTCATCGTTCAACAAAAGACGATGATATTTCTTCTGGTCATGATGATGATGATACTATTAATAATCAATTAATGAATATCGCAAAAGAGATTAAAATTGCACAAAAGCGATTACTGTGGTTTCTGTTGGGGTTCGGTTTACTATTTTGTGGTTATTGTTTATGGAAAATTCCGGTAAAGATGAAGGTTATTGCGGTTATTCCCAATGAATATGAACTTGATCGTGCGCATTGGAATGCTTTGGGTTTGATTCGGTGGAGTTATCCTTATAAATCTCCTGCACCTTCTGTAATTTCCCAATATGGGTGGGACGGGAAATTAATGTGGTCGGCTAAAGGACCATCTGAAGTGTATAAATTTGACTTGCAACAGATGGTAACTTCACCGGATGGGCATGTGATAGCAATAACATTTTTAGCGAACAACAAGATGTATGTGATGAGTTGGCGTGATAGTCGTTTCTTAGGTAAGATATCGTATAATGATGAATGCGAGCATATTCATTACAGTGACGGTATAAATTTATACGCTACTAATTCAGGACGCATTTGGACGCATAACATAAATAGAATGTTTAGCATAAAGGCGATTGATGGTAATAATTTAGCTGTCGGACGCTTAGAGATTCCACCGTATAATGATGTTAATGCTCATTCATGTTTTATACCAGATGACAGTGTAATAGCAGTTCAAAAGGATAGTAAGGCAGGAAGTAAGGTATGTTATTTGATGTTAGCCGTTAAGAAAAATAGAGTGATAGTGAAACAAGAGATTATTCATAAAGGGGTTAGCATTTATAGTTATGATAATCGATGGAATGATGAAACGTGTTATGAACCCGGTTTTGAGATAGACAACAACAATAATTACGTTTCTAAATATACAGGAACCTGGGTGAATCTTTTAAAGAAACGTGAATATGATGGTTTTTTAGACGGCACAAATCATTCGTTGTGGTATAGTGAATTATCTACATATCATAATAATTATCTATCTTTTATAAAAATTCCATCAGGAAAAAAATGGATATGTATTACGTCACTTCCTGATTATTCGATAGCATGTGGTTCGCCGAATGGTAACAATGTATTGATATACGAAGAAGATGGTCAGATACCATGGCATATTCTAGCACTTTCATTGATTTTATCTAACTCATTCGTTGAAAACT
>CAZNLA010000544.1:0-3769 GCA_964573385.1 uncultured bacterium | reverse complement strand
CCGGTAATCAGAGCCATCGGTGCAACAAAAGTATGGAGCTCTCTACTCGACTATAAACTACTTCACTGTTTCAGGTAGATATATATTGCTTTAATCAAATATTTCCCCAATTCTCTTGCATTTTCCGGGGTTATTTTTACACCCCCGGCGTTGGAATATGGTATTTCAATTGATGTTGATAATTTAATACCTAATGTTTCTGATGCCCATGAAGTTATTCCCATTCCACCCACATAATTGTCAGAATTATTCCATGCTTTACCATATGCAAGGTTGTCTGAACAACTGTATTCAATTTTGCCTCTGTTAATTCCTTCCAAAATATCACCAAGGCGTTGTTGTTCTTCCCACACCTGTTGATTAGCCGAACCAACCAGATATACATTTTCATTATGATTACCACGAATCCATGGGCAATGCAGGTCTATCACGATTAATTGTTTGCTGATCACCCATTTGGATACAGTTTCCCGTATAGCATCAGTTTCCGGGTAAATCGATATTCCCATATAATCGCGTCCATGGTCGTGTGGAGTTCGGTTTTTACCCTGGTCGCCTTCTTCTACCCCATCTTTGTCAACAAATGGGATCGCCAATATCTCTGTGTTCGCCAGCATCCATTGTGACGCGGTGGTGTCACCGGCTAATACTGCTTCCAGCATCCCTTCCAATACATAGGTTGCCATCGCTTCGCAACAATGATGGCGCGATGTTAATAAAATATGTTGTTTGGCGGTGGTTTTGCCGATAAACGCAAGTTCTACCGGACGTCCGTGGCGTGATATGCATAACATGCCGGGACGTAATAACGGGTTATCCGCATTCTTCTTTATAAATTCTTCCCAATTGTATTGTTGATATGGTATGCCAAAAGAGAAACGGACATCATTGGCGCCTTCGGGGAAATAATAGGTGAAAGACTGGGCACCACCTTCATCTATTCCCAACCAATTCCATGTTAATCCCTGGTCTGTCGATATTGCCGGCCCATTAACGCCAATAGGTTCGCCATTTGTAAAGATAAATGTCAATGCAGACCCACCTGCGCCTGTAACCCTGAATGCCCAGTAAAACCACCATCCGGCAGTGTCGCGAATATCCTGATGCAAGTAAACAATATCATCAGTAATCTTATCAATTACGATATTTCCACCGGGAAAATCGTGATCTATCTGAATATTTTTTTTCTCAAGTTCCATAGGTTTATTCCTTAAATTACAGGAGTTTCGCTTTCAAAGAAAAAGATCTTGAAAATGGTCGCTTCGACAGGCTCAGCAACCGGTCACTGAGACTGTCGAAGTGACCTTAAGCGAAAGTCCTTTAATAAATTAATGTTGTTTGAAAAATGCAATCATCGCTTCGCTGGCACCGGTTATCCATGAATGTCCACCCGGGTGCACATACCACACTAATGGCGCGCCGGATGGTACTGCCGGTTGATACAATGAGTAAATGGGATTAGATGGCCAACTTGTTTCAATATTGCTACTCTGGTTTGCGCGCATAAACTCTGTTTTCATTGTCGTTAATAGTGCCGGTGGGGTGTATGCGTCAACCAAACCGTTTATTGTTAATAATGGCCGGGAGATATTAGCATAATTTAAAAATGTTGCCGGGCCTGCTAATCCGGCAAATGCCGTGAAAGACATTGGTCTTTCGGTATATAACAAGTATGAAAACGAAGCGCCATTTGAAAATCCTGTTGCATAAATATGATTCTGGTCAACACGGTATTTTGTCTTCATTAATAACAATAATGCGTCTATAAAATGGACATCTCTTTCATGATATTGATTTATGGCGTCTGCAGTTTTGTATTGGTCAGGGAAATCGGGCCAACCCGGCGCCCAATATTGAATACTTGGTTTTACCACGTTTAATCCCTGCGGGTAAACAACCGTTGCTTCCGGCCATAACTGGTGAATATGCGTTAATGATTCCATACTGCTGGCATATCCGCCAAATCCATGAAATACCAGCACCAGTGGTGGTTTGCCGGAGACAGTATGACCGGGAGATACCAGCATGGTACGGGATAAACCATCTACAACCAAAGTTTCTAAAAGGTTTTCTCCGATTGGTGGTCCCGGGTCAGCATCGACAGTTATGCCTGATGTTGCGGACGTTACTGTTGCATTGGGGTCAACGCCGGAAGCATCACTTGCAATAACCGTAAAATTATATAGTTTGCTGTATGCCGGGGTAAAGGTGTAAGAATTGCTGGCAGAAAAATCGCGCATTAAAATTGTACCATTCAACATAAATTTGTATAAAACTGATAAACCACCGGTTGCGGTTGCGGTTAATGTAATCGGGTATCCAAACGCGGATGTATTAACCGGTGAGGTTGCAAGGGTTACGGCGGTAAGTGCCGGGGATATAGTTAATGATTTCGCGGCAGATACCACCTCTGCATTTGGATTTGTGCCATTTGCATCCCGGGCGATGACAGTCAGCGAATATGTGCCTATTGCCGGATTCCATACGAAACTGTTACTACTGTTAAAATCTCTGATGATATTTGCGCCGTTCATGAACTTATACTGATTGTTTATACCACCGGTTGCGGTGGCGGACAACGTTATAGATTTTCCTGATACTACAGTATTTGCCGGTGTTGTTGATAAGGCGACAGATGAAAGCGCAGTTGTGGTGGCGATATAAACGATTGCCGATGTCACAGTAGCACCGGGATTAATGCCATTTATATCCCGTGCAATAACAGATAAGCCGTAATTTTTAATATATCCGGGTGTCCATACATAACTGTTGCTACTGGCAAAGTCACGCAATACTATTGTTCCATACATAAATTTATACTGTACTGACGCGCCACCGGTGGCGACGGCGGTTAATGTTGCCGAACTGCCAAAAAGCATGGTATTTGCCGGTGATGTTGTCATGCTGACAGATGATAATGCCGGCAGAATTTCAATTAATTTTATCGAAGATGTTATTGTCCAATAGGGGAATGCCCCATAAATATCCCGGACAGCAACTTGCAGAGAATATACTCCGGGTGCCGGATTCCAAACGATGCTGTTGTTACTGCTGAAATCACTGATAACCTGCGCGCCATTTAAGAATTTATACTGCAGATTAACACCACCAACTGCAGTTGCTGTTAAAGTGATTGATTTGCCGGTTACCGCGGTATTAAGTGATGGAGTAAGCGTTGCAGATGTTAACGTGGCCTTTGTAGTGATAGAAATTGGTTGCGAGGTAACGATGGCATTGGGATTAACACCATTAATATCCCGGGCAATTAGAGTTAAGGTATAAGTTTTAACATATCCGGGTGTCCAGATGAAACTGTTGCTATTAGCAAAATCACGTAAAATTAATGTGCCATACATAAATTTATATTGTACTGTGTCACCACCGGTTGCTGTAGCAGTCAATGTAATCGGTGTGCCGAATAATGCCGAATTTAATGGTGCTGATGTCAGGGAAACTGATGTTAATTCTGCCGCGTAAATAGAATGACAGGTCAAAAAAAGCAGAACAAATGTCAGAAAAACCCGTGAAATATAACCAGATAATTTTTTGCTTTTCAATAGCGAAATTTTATTTAATATCGACAATATAAAATGCATATTTTTCCTTTAAATAGCTGTAAACAACCATCTGATTAAATAATATTCCTACCATACCAATAGTGTCAATATAAATATCTTAAAGTGTCTGGTTTTTTAGGGAATAGGGATTAGGGAATAGGTATTAGGCCGTTAGCAACCAAATCCGCACAAAAAAAGTCAGGATTTTAGGC
>CAZNLA010000543.1:3166-3803 GCA_964573385.1 uncultured bacterium | reverse complement strand
CCATACCCCACGGAGGTGCAGGTAATATTAACGGACTGGACACCATCGAATGATGTGCTGTTATATGTCCCGTGGTTTCACCTGTACGCAATGCCGGGTGAAGAACTTTTCCGACAATACACCGTTCTCGCAAAGGTGCACGAATGGGTAGCCGACCATGAATGGGGTCGCTGGTCGCTGAAGGTGCAAAACGCGGGTTACGGCATAGATTTCGTATCGGACGACCTGCTGCTGGGTTGCGAAATGAAGGATGGATGGTTAGAGAAATGCGGCAATCGCTGGAAAACGATAATTGTACCACCGTGCCATCATATGCCAATTGCCACCATTAAAAAACTAAATAAACTGGCGCAATCCGGCGCGCGAATTATTATCGGTACCCCCACCGCGGCGTCTGTGCCGGGCATACGCGGGTTGGATAACGTGGAAATCAACGCCTTTTCATCAGCAATGGCCCAACTGCTGTCAGTCGCAATGACAACTGATTATGATGATTTATCTGAAAAATTAACATCCATCGACATTAAGCCGGTTTATTCTGCCGATGCACAGTTATATGCAATTCGCCGTGAACATGCCAATGGCGACGCATGGTTCATCACCAATTTATCAGAATCTGATTGTACAGACGCAAAAT
>CAZNLA010000543.1:0-3066 GCA_964573385.1 uncultured bacterium | reverse complement strand
ATTGCGTCTCTATGGAACCTAATTGTACAGACGCAAAATATTGCGTCTCTACGGAACCTAATTGTACAGACGCAAAATATTGCGTCTCTACGGAATCAAATTGTACAGACGCAAAATATTGCGTCTCTATGGAACCTAATTGTACAGACGCAAAATATTGCGTCTCTACGGATCCTAATTGTACAGACGCAAAATTTTGCGTCTCTACGGAACCTAACTGTACAGACGCAAAATATTGCGTCTCTACGGGTATCCGCTTGTATCCGCGCCAGCAAATGAGTGCCGTTGTAGTCATCGACCCGATATCCGGCAGGCGTGGATTGGCGCATTCTGTTAACAGCGCAATCGTCATCAACACCCGCCTGATGCCTGGCCAATCGCTATTAGTGCGTCCGCAATCGACTGGCGATGAATCTCTGCCATTATGGCGCGAACTTACCACCGTCGATGCTCTCGAGTTTAACGGCAATGTCAAAGTGGAGTTTTTATCCGGCGGTCCTTCGTTGCCGTCAGCATATTCAACAGATGAAATTGCGTATTGGTCAGCACGTGATGGTCAGGAATACCGCGACTTCTCCGGCACCGCGCGTTATTCATTCGAAATGAATTGGAATGGCAAGAAATGCGAAGAAGTGCTGTTGGAATTCGCCAATATCTGCGCATCAGCAAGGGTCACAATAAACGGCAGCTATGCCGGCACCATCTGGTGCATGCCATACCATTTATATATCGGCAAATACCTGCAAACCGGGTCAAATAAAATAGAGGTAGAGGTGACAAACACCGCCGCCAACCGCATATCCGCCATGGACCGCGCCGGCACCGAATGGCGCATCTACGGCGACATAAATTTCGTGAATATACATTATAAACCATTCGACGCGTCAACCTGGGAAACCACCCCGTCAGGGATAGATGGGACGGTTCGGTTGGTGGGGGTGGTGTAAATATTCACCGTGAATGAACGCACAGAACACAAAGAAGAAGTATTAATTACTTTTGCGCACTTGGTGTTCTTTTGCTGTGAGTTCTAATTCCGGAATCACCTATTTTTTATCTTTTTCAGCTTTCTCTTTCTGTAAATTTTCAAGTCTGATTAGATGTCTGGCAATGGCTTTATTTATTTCTTCTTTTCTTCTATCATTGCTGATATTTGAAGAAAGATATTCTCTATTACTGCTGAAGAAAGATTCGCCCAAGTTATCACCAGGTGCAATACCATATATCCGGTTCCATCCCGTATTTTCCTGAACAAGTACGTTTAATTGTTTTAATGCTGTAGATGTCTCTTCATATTTTTGCATTACCTCAAGATCTTTTGAATAATTTAGCAACAATCTTTCATCTTTTGGCTGCAACACGAGAAGTTTATCATATGAATCTTTTATAACAGCACTTTGTTCCGGTATATCCTGCCATCCGCGGGGATTACCGAATTTCGTGTGCGTTATTCGCCAATTCAGATAATCAGTCTCAATCCTTGTATCATTCTGTAAGGTTTTTTGATCAACAATTCGGGCAACTAAATAGTCAGTGCTGACACCAAATTTATTTTCTGTCTTAACTAACGATTCTTTCAACTTTTCATTTCCGACAATCTCATCAAGTCGGTAACGAAAAGCGATTTTAATTTGACTGCTTGCTTTTCTGGGTATTAATCGTATTCTCATACTTACAATTTGTTGTGGCTGAAGCACTACCGCTTTCTTCTCACGCATTGCTTCACTCCAACTTACTGTTACTTTCTTTGATTCTATCATTACTTCAAGAACAGAATATGGAACTTCATTAAGTTGCCTTATAGGTCCACTCAAATCGTCTATTTCCAATAAATCAATAAATGTTTTAGTATCTCCACCTGAATAGAGTGTAAGTGGGTGATTACCCGCTCTTATAGCTAATACAATGTCGAGAGGCATTACTTTATCTATAAAATAACTTTCACCATTTTTTACTCTTTCCAAACTGCCTATTAAATATGAACCGGATTGATAAAGCGAATCAGGTCCATAATAAAAAACTATACTGAATTCTTCTTCATCTCCCCAGTCAAATTGTGATCCTCCATATATTCCAGAAGCAGGTGATGTCACCCAGTCAGTACTGTGCGTTATCTCTGCATGAATAGATAATCCCACAAATAGGAATAGTAACCCCAACAGGATTAAGAGTATTTTTCTTATGTTACTCATTGTATCTGTCTCCTGAATAATGCCATGCTTATACCAATTTGATTTCACGCTTTCATTGCTTCTTATCAATTATACCATTTGTTTTGACAGCTTCTTTCACTTTGGCTTTCTGTAACTTTTCCAATCTGATTAGATGCCTGGCAATGGCTTTATTTATTTCTTCTTTTCTTCTTTCATTGCTGATATTTGAAGAAAGATATTCTCTATTACTGCTGAAGAAAGATTCGCCCAAGTTATCACCAGGTGCAATACCATATATCCGGTTCCATCCCGTATTTTCCTGAACAAGTACGTTTAATTGTTTTAATGCTGTAGATGTCTCTTCATATTTTTGCATTACCTCAAGATCTTTTGAATAATTTAGCAACAATCTTTCATCTTTTGGCTGCAACATGAGAAGTTTATCATATGAATCTTTTATAACAGCACTTTGTTCCGGTATATCTTGCCATCCTCGGGGATTACCGAATTTCGTGTGCGTTATTCGCCAATTAAGGTAATCGGTCTCAACCCTTGTATTGTTCAATAAAGTTTTCTGGTCAATGATACGAGATAATAAATAATCTGTACCAACTCCCAACTTATTCCCTGTTTTAAGCAAAAATTCTTTCAACTTTTCATTTCCAGCAATCTCATCAAGTCGGTAACGAAAAGCGATTTTAATTTGACTACATGCCTTTTGAGGCATTAACTTAATTCGAACAAAAACGCGTTGCTGTGGTTGAAGCACCACTGCTTTCTTTTCACGTATTGCTTCACTCCAACTCATCTTCGCCTCTTCAGATGGTAACCTTACCGCTATAACTGAATATGGTATAGTATTAAACTGTCGTACAGTTCCATTCAAATCGTCTATTTCCAAGAAATCAATAAA
>CAZNLA010000542.1:0-3810 GCA_964573385.1 uncultured bacterium | reverse complement strand
GGTGGAAAATGCGTTGAACCAGGTGGCAACGAAATGATTACCGCCGAACGCATTATGGAAACCCGCGATCGTGGCGCATGCCCGGCTGTAGTGGTTAGCGCAATGGGACGCGAGTTGGCAAGTTGGGACGAAGAGATTGAAAAACTAGTTCGCAAACCGGAAGGCGCGCGTAAATTAGCACTTTCTCATTTCTATTCCACTGCAGAATTAGTACGCCTGGTGCGCGAAATTGACCCGGCGATTGAACCACGTGAATTAGACCTGTTGATGAGTTGCGGCGAAATTATATCTACTGTTCGTCTTGCGCATCTGCTTAAATCAAAAGGTTATAAAACAGTCGCGTTGTCCGGTGGCCAGGTTGGCTTGATAACCGATGGATTTTTTGGCCATGCCCGGGTGGTGCAGACAGATATTAAACATCTGGTAAGTTATATTGATAACCAGACTATCCCATTAGTAGCAGGTTTTCAGGGCGTTGCCCCGACTGACCACGCTATCACCACTTTAGGTGAGGGTGGCAGCGATTATACCGCTGTTTGTCTGGCATACGCATTGAAAAATGTTGCCAGGTTGCCATTACAGGAACCTATTGAGTTAGGATCGGTGGAAATATATAAAGAAGTTGATGGTGTAATGACTGCCAACCCAGCGAATTTCCCGAAAGAGGCATTACGAACCAACACTGGTCCGATGATGATCCGTCACCTGACATTCGATGAATTATGCGCGATGAGTCAGTATGGCGCGGATGTTATTCAGGCAGAATCCGCCCGTATGGCACGTCGGTATGAAATACCGGTTGTTGTCCGCAACTTCAAAAATCCGGAAGATCCGGGTACATCAATTGAAACTACAGAACCGGCAACTAAACGGGTGATAACCGGTATTGCGGATATGCCAAGTTTAACCGCCTTCACAGTACCTGATTCAACCGACCGTACCATTAAGCGGGTATCAGAATTACTAAGTCAGACACGTTTGAATTTCCATGTTTTACGTATGAATGATGGCAGTGCCAAGTTTGCTGTAAAACGTGAAAAATATCGCAGTGTCAGCGATGTTGTGCGTCATCAATTACATGACCATAACATGAAATCTAACTTTGAAGATGGGCATTGGGCGTTAGTAACCTGCGTTGGCGAAGGCATGCGCGGTATGGTGGCAGATTGCCAAAATAAAGTTGATGATGTATTATCTGGTCAGAAGATTAGTGTTGAAGGTCATATAACAGATGAATTAAGTTATTCTGTATTAGTACAGGAAACACAACGTAAAGAAGCAATCATTTCATTACATGATGCTTTAGTCACCGGAGCGAAATAGAAATTTCGAGGAGATATCAGGTTATGGCACGAAAAGTTTTTACCGGCATATATGTTCCATTGGTAACACCATTTGGCAAAGATGGCAATATCTGCTCATCAACGTTGAAACAATTAATTGATTGGGTAATTGACAATGGAGCATCCGGTGTCGTGCCATGTGGCACAACCGGTGAATCACCAACATTGTCTTATGACGAACATCATGAAGTCGTTGAACTTACGGTGAAATACACTGCCGGACGTGTACCGGTAATTGCTGGCACCGGATCCAACTCAACTAAAGAAGCAGTTGGTTTGACAGTATCAGCAGATAAAGCAGGTGTCGACGGGATGCTTGTTATTGCGCCATATTATAACCGTCCAAACCAGAACGGGGTAATTCAGCATTTTAAAGCGGTAGCAGCATCAACCGATAAACCGATTATTATGTATAACATTCCCAAAAGAACCGGGATTAATATGGAAGTTGCGACAATTGTGGAATTATCCAAAGTGGCGAATATTACCGGCATCAAAGAAGCAAGTGGTGATATTGACCAAATAATGGCAATTATTACCCAGACAACTGATTTCAGCGTTTTAACCGGCGATGATAATCTGTTGTTCCCGTTATGCGCACTTGGTGGTCATGGTGGTATCTGTACCAGCAGTCATATTCTGCCGGCAGAATGGTTGAAGATATATACCTTATGCACAGAGAATAAATTGTCAGAAGCGCGTGCGTTACATTATAAATTGTTACCGCTTGCAAAGGCAATGTTTGTTGAACCCAATCCATCACCGTTAAAAGCGGCTTTGCAATTAGTTGGAATACCGGTTGGTGGACCAAGACTGCCGATGCTGGCCGCATCAGATGCAACTGTAGAAAATATGCGGAAAGTATTACAAAGCCTTGGGATTATTTAATTTTCGTTTAAAGTCACTTCGACAGGCTCAGTGACCGGTCGCTGAGCCTGTCGAAGCGACCCTTTAAAAAGCTGGTTCATATTGCAAATGCACTGCAATCAATTTAAAAATCCTTCTATCTATTAAAGATGGAAGGATTTTTTGTTTAGAAATGAATTCTGCTTATCCATTCCTGGAATGTTAAACGGATAAATTCCAATCTTCCAATCAATAACGAAAATCGGCTCATAACTGTATTTCCAAATATTACTCCCAGGGTAATCATCATAAAATATTTCCCCAGGTTAGCGGGTTTCTTTATCCAGTCATGTTTATGGTTAATGGTGAAGAAGAAATATGACATAACTGTAATAAGAACAATGAAAGCAACTGTCTCAAATGGGTAAAAATAGAAACCACTATCTCCTATTTCCATTCCGTTTCTAATTACTATTTTTACTATGTCAAATAAAAATAATTTGAAACGAATCATGATAATATTACCAGATATTATACTTATAATTATTATTAATGAATATAATTTAAAATTAAAAGGTATTTTTACTAATATTTTTTTAGATTTTATGATAATGAATAAGAAATAAATCAAATAAATCAAATTGATTAAACAAAAAATAATTATACTTTCTAAGGGATAAAAATAACAATAACCAATTGTTGTCATACTATCAGGCGCATAACTGGTAACAGGCGGACGGAAAGCAGCAATTAACTGTGGTCCCATTAACCCAGCAAATCCTTTAAATACAGTACCTGCCGACCATCCCATAAGTATGCCAATAGCCAAACGATTTATCCATGCCAACCGCGTGAAATAAACGGTGTAAAACATTAACCCGCAAACCAATGCCATTGCCAACCACCATTGGCCCTCTCCATTTGGCAACATTTTTGCTGGCATCATCGGGGTGTACCATATGGGAATAATGAATTGTTTCCAGGTCATGACAACACCGAACCCAACGGCCAAACCCACAAATATATGTTCAACAAACCGGTAGGCGGCATTATCGCGGAAAACGATAGAGAATACTGCCAGGGTTGCCAATACCCCCAGCATCTTTTCCATATCATTTATTAATCCTGCCCGGGATAGCGCGACACTTGCTGTTAATATTATTAAAGCGCCAAGCGAAATTAATAAATTGGTTTGCTGTTGTTTGCGTATTTGTACAGATTCTTCTTCTTCCACCGGTGGAATATATTCAGGCAGAATCTGTTTTTGTTTTCTGGTGATGAAATAGCCGATATTACCAATTAGAATTAAAATGATGATAATAAGGTGGGCATTGCTTTGGGTTGTCATTAACTTTAATGCCGATGCGCTGAGTGTTTGTTCTATATTGGTAATTTTACTGCGCGGATTATACCGCAGTTTAGTAATGGTCGATTCTTTTTGATTAACCAGATTTTCATAATCAGACGCGCCTTTTAAACCAATCAGCATGCCGCATATTTGTTTTGAATCAAGCAATGGGAAACCGTCTGATGACATTACGTTAGTACACGCGTAACCGATTTTTAACGGTGGGTTAGTTTTTGGCTGAACAACTTGTACCCAATCACCCTGCGTTGCTGA
>CAZNLA010000541.1:0-3813 GCA_964573385.1 uncultured bacterium | reverse complement strand
GCAGATTTTGATCCCATTTCCGGTTTAAAATGTCAATATTGTACATACAAAAAAATATGTTCTTATTTGCCTGATAATGACGGGCAATTGGTGATGGATTATGGCATTTTTTGAAATAAGTTCAGCCAATTTAATATCAGCAGGACGGACTGAACCTTTAAGTGGATGGCAGATGTCTGAACATCGGCATCCATATTGGGAATTTATATATTTTATCAGTGGTGGTGGAAAAGTAGATATGCCTGGTGCCGTTTTTCATCCGTCACAGTATCATTTAATGATTTATCCGCCTGGTACACCGCACGCGGAATATACAGACCCATCAGACCCGGAAAGTACTATTTTTATTTCTGTAGAAGTAAAAGGGGAGATACCACGAAATAACAGGTTGATTTTAATTGATAGAAAAGGTGAAATGAAATGGTTGATTGAACATATTTTTGTTGAATATAGTCAGAACTTCGAATTAGCGAATGCATATTTAAAACCTTTCTTATTATTAATAGATCAGGAATTAAACTCTGCCAGTGATAGTAAGAATGTAATTAATGCCATTGCTGAAAATATCAGAAATCATCCATCACGTAATTGGACATTAAATGAGTTGTCCGAATTAGCCGGTATGAGTAGTGCATATTTTTCCAGAATTTTTCATAGAAAGACAGGGTATAGCCCAATTATATATATTCAGAAAATCCGTATAGAAACTGCATGCCAGTTATTAAAAGCTACTGATATGCGAATAAGTGAAGTTTCTGAATATATTGGATATAATGACCAGTTATATTTCAGTCGTATATTCAAAAAAATAATTGGTGTTTCACCTAAAATTTATAAAATGACAAAATAATCCATAAATATGTCATTTTAAACATACACAAATTCTAAAAAATAGTTATTATTAACGTAATGGGAGGTATGATATGAAAATTGCCATGATCGGTGCTGGTAGCATCGTATTTTGCAAAACATTATTGAACGATATGTTCAACACCCTGGCGTTAGCAGGTGCTACTTACGCCTTAATGAGTCCTACAGAGTCCAAGTTAAAACGGATGGAAGCTTTTGCCCGCAGAATGATAGTGGAAAATGGAGTAAACGCAGAAGTTTATTCGACTACTGATCGCCGCGAGGCAGTTAAAGATGCTGACTATGTCGTATGTATGATTCAGGTTGGTGGTTTGGATGCATTTAAGTTGGATTACGAGATACCATTAAAATATGGTGTTGATCAGTGCATCGGCGATTCCATGGGTCCAGGTGGTGTATTACGCGGTTTAAGAAGCATTCCTGTTTTAACTGATTTAGTTAAGGATATGGAAGAACTATCAAAACCCGGCGCAATCTTATTGAATTACACTAATCCGATGGCAGCCTGCTGTTATGCGCTTGGAAAAGTTTCAAATGTTCCATTTATTGGTTTATGCCATGGCGTACAGACAACACTCGATTTGATTAGTGGTTATGTGAATGTCCCCAAGAAAGATATCGATTTTGAATGTGCTGGCATAAATCATATGGCCTGGTTTTTAAAGCTTGAACACCAGGGAAAAGATTTATACCCGATATTTAAAGCAAATTGTGAAAAACCAGAGTATTACTTAAATGAAAAAGTACGAATTGAAGTTATGAGACATTTTGGATATTTCATGACAGAAAGTACCGGACATTTATCTGAATATTTGGCATGGTTCAGAAGCAGTGACCGCGCGTTAAAAGCATATTGCGATCAACCCGGGTTCGGTGGTGAATCAGGTGCTTATTATAAATGGACAGCAGGCGTAATGGATAAATACGCTGATGTAGACGTATTGGCGTTTGAAGAAAGCGCGTTAAAACCTCGAAGTGCGGAATATTGTTCATATATATTAGAGGCACATGTGACTGGTAATGCTTTTAAACTGCAGGGAAATGTAAGAAATGACGGTTACGTTAATAATTTACCCGAAGGTTGTTGCGTTGAAGTGCCGGTTTATGTTGATAAAGAAGGGTTACACCCACTTAGAGTAGGGAACCTACCTTCTCAATGCGCGGCATTAAACCAGAGTAATGTATCAGTTCAGGGTTTAGCAGTAGAAGCAGGTTTGACTGGTAATATAGAGATGGTGATGCAGGCGATTTCACTCGATCCTCTCACTGCGGCAACATGTACCCTGGCAGAAATTCGTGATATGACTGATGAATTAATTAAAGCTGAAATTAAATGGTTGCCACAGTTTAGTGGTAAATCGTTAAAAGCAACTCCATTTATTTCAATCCCGGATAACATTGAACCTGTTGATGTGCCGTTAGACCCGGCATTAGCAATTGGTAAAAGATTTGTAACACTTGCGACTCAGGCAACAGATAAATAAAAAAAAGAGGAATAAAATGAGCAAAGTAAGAATAGGTTTTGTTGGCGTTGGCGGTATGGGCCAGGCAGCACACCTGCAAAATTATGTAACACTCGATAATTGTGAAGTGGTAGCAATTGCTGAAGTGAAAAGTGAACTACGCGAGAAAATCGCGGCTAAATATGGTGTCGCAAAAAGATATGCTGACCATGTTGAAATGTTGAAAAATGAAAAGTTAGACGGTATTGTAGCATCACAACCGTTCACCCGTCACGGTACATTAGTACCTGAATTATTAACTGCCGGTATTCCTGTATTTACCGAGAAACCATTAGCCGGTTCAATCGAAATGGGTGAAAAAATATTAAAAAGCTTAGCAGAAAGTAATTCATGGTACATGGTCGGTTATCATAAACGAAGCGATCCTGCGGTGATGTATGCCAAGAAAGTTATTGATGAACTGAAAGCAAGCACAGAATTAGGTGAATTAATTTATGTTCGTTTGTTAATGCCTGCTGGAGATTGGGTTGCTAATGGATTTACTCATAATTTAAGTTCAAATGACGCGAATCCGGAATTGCAATGGGATCCACCGGCGACTGATATGGATAAAGATACATATGATAAATATATCGGTTTTGTAAATTACTATATTCACCAGGTGAACCTTATGCGTCACTTAATGGGTGAAAAATATGAAGTAACTTTCGCTGATCCAACCGGAAAATTGATGATTACAAAATCTATTAACGGAATTTGTGGTTCTTTAGAGATGTCTCCTTACATGACATCAATTGAATGGGAAGAATCCGCGCTTGTAGCATTTGAACATGGTTATGTAAAAATTGAATTACCGGCACCATTGGCAAGCAACAGACCTGGTAAGGTATCAATTTATAAAGATCCGGGTAATGGCGTAACTCCAATCAGATATGAGCCATCATTACCCTGGATTCACGCAATGCGTCAACAGGCAATGAACTTTGTAGCAGCCATTAATGGTGATATTGCTCCTTTAACAACAGCAAGTGAAGCAATGGAAGATTTACAGGTTGCCCGTGATTATATTCGAATGTTGTGTGGTAAATAAGGAGACACAAATGCCTTTAAAATTTAAAAAAGTTTTAATTTCAGATGAAAGATATGAATCTGTAGCAGTTTTTGATGTTAATAACGACGGAATCCTAGATATCGTTTCCGGTGCATACTGGTACGAAGGACCTGATTATACTAAATTGCACAAAATTGCTGATTTACCAACATATGGTGATTATTTTGATGACTTTTCCACAATTCCAATGGATATTAATGGAAATGGTTACACTGATTATATTACCGGTGGTTGGTGGGGAAACACACTGCGATGGCGTGAAAATCCCGGTGCTGAAGGTGGTGAATGGAAAGAGCATATTATAGCGGAAGTTGGAAATGTTGAAACTACCCGCGCCTGGGATATGGATGGCGATGGTGAATTAGAGAT
>CAZNLA010000540.1:0-3815 GCA_964573385.1 uncultured bacterium | reverse complement strand
TGATAATTGTATAGATTTCCCAAAAAAGATAATGCCCGCGGTCAACATTGCATATATAAATAATACTGCAATAACCCGCGCGACCGGAGAATTCTGATACTTGGACGAAGATAATAAAATTGTAACAACAGGTTGCAACAGATACGTTAATACTGCTGCCATTAAAAATACAGTGGCAGCAATATGAAGATAATTCTTAAAAGTAAAATACACGATAACTACTACAATTGCGTAAAACAGATATTTTACAACTGTACGCCACCATCCGATGGAAAACATAGCAGAGTTTTCAGCGCATATCTTATCAATTTCTTCTTGTGACATATTTGATTTTGGCATAAAAATTAATCTACTTTGTTTATACAGTAAAGTTCTTTGGTATCTCTTTCGACATTCCAAAGAAATACTTTAGAATTTCAACAATTCTTTCGCAAGCTTTTCCATCACCATACGGATTTGCTGCCCGTGCCATTTTTGCATGGGCGTTATCATCAATTAATAATGGTAATCCTTCTTCAACAATTTTCTCGCGAATAGGCCCGATTAATTTTGCTACACCAGCGCCGATAGCCTCCGGCCTTTCAGTGGTGTCACGCAATACCAGTACCGGTACGCCCAAACTGGGTGCTTCTTCCTGAATACCGCCGGAATCTGTTAATATTAATCTGGCGCGTTTCATAATCTGAATAAAATCAAAATAATCAGGTGGGTCAATTAATTTAATGCGGCTATTATTACCTAATACTTCTTTAACCGTTTCCTGTACTACCGGATTTTTATGAACAGCATATACTAAATGCGCATTTGGAACTTTTTCTATTAAATCCAACATCCCCAGACATGCCTGCTTTAATGGTTCTCCCCAATTCTCACGGCGATGCGCAGTAACTAATATTAATGGCCCATCAATCTCATCAATCCATTGCATATCTACCGGCAGTTTACCGCGTTCGGCCGCCCAGATTAACGCATCGGTAACGGTATTACCCGTGACATATATATTATCTTTATATCCTTCACGTACAAGATTTTCCGCGCTTTCCGGTGTTGGGGCAAAATGTAAATCTGTTAAAACCCCGGCTAATCTGCGATTCATCTCCTCCGGAAAAGGTGAATATTTATTAAAAGTTCTTAATCCTGCTTCAACATGGGCAAATGGTATATGCGCGTAAAACGCGGTTAATGCCGCAGCAAAAACAGTTGTTGTGTCACCCTGGGCCAACACGATATCCGGTTTTAATTCAGCATATACCTTATCCAGGCCTTCCAATGCACGTGTAGTAATTTGCAGCAATGTTTGCCGGGGTGACATAATATCTAAATCCGCATCACCCTGCAATTCAAACTGACGCATAACCTGGTCCAGCATCTCACGGTGTTGACCGGTTAATACAACTTTACATATAAAATCCGGTGAATCGTGTAAGGCGCGGATAACCGGTGCCATTTTTACTGCTTCAGGACGTGTCCCTACTACGCATACAACAGTTTTTTGCATAAAAATATTTCCTTAAAGTTTATTATTGCGGCATACGACCACGGGCTAAAAATACTGCAACTATACAACAGATTGCAGTTAATAAATAAATAGTCAAAACAACCAACCGCTGGTTCATTCCCAACGCTAATAATCTGTGATGCAAATGTCCTTTATCTGCTGTGAATATCGGTTGGTGACGCCATGCGCGTCGTATAATTGCGAACAACGTATCAAATATAGGTACCGCTAATACCAAAATAGGCACGGCAAATGCCACACCTGTTGCTACTTTCCAATTATGTAATAAAGACAATCCGGCAATTGTAAATCCTAAAAAATGACTTCCCGCATCCCCCATAAAAACCTTCGCCGGGTTAAAATTATACCGTAAAAACCCAATACAAACACCTGCCAATGCCGCGGCTAACATTGCTTCCCCGGTGGCCTCACGGGTAACCAAAGCAATCGTCACAAATGTCATTGCCACTATACCACATGTACCCGCCGCCAGACCGTCTAAACCATCTATCAGGTTAATGGTATTTGTAATTGCCACAACCCATATTATGCCAAAAATATAACTGTATATGGCCATTGGTTTGTCAATTAAATCAATATCAAAAATAACCATGGGACGAACATCGAAATATATTACCATCACCGCGGCACATAAAATCTGTCCTAATAACTTCACCTTTGGCGGTACAGAGTATTTATCGTCAACTGCCCCCAAAATAGTAACCAGAATACCACCGATGATAATACCTGCTACCCGGGGATTAAACATATTGGCATTGGTTAGCCATTGACGCAATGGAGTGATTAGGAAAATGCTGACAATGAATGCTGCCCCCATTCCTAACCCACCCCATCTGGGAATAGGGTGTTTATGTACGCGTCTTTCCCCCGGAGCATCCAATACACCAAACCTGTTGGCTAATGCAATTGAATATGGAGTGAAAATAAGGGATGAAACGCATGACAACAATAAACACAAACCTACCAATAGCAGGTCCGTATCAGTCTGGTTTAGACCGGTTGCCGCAAATATAGCTGTAAATATGGTCTTCAAAGCAATTACCTCACGCGCCGGGTGTGATGAATAGATATTACTACGCGCAGGTTACAATGTTATGACAAAACCATTAAATAGCTATGAAATAACAATGACATTTATATTTTACCGTAAAAAGAATAATTTGAATATAGGGGGAGAAAATTTAAATCCATTAGCCTGTATTTTTATGGCTTTGAATGTCAGCAGTTAATATCGGTAAAACCATCTATAGTTATTCACCACAAAAGAACGCAAAGAAAAGTTTTATAATATTCTTTGCGTTCTTTGCGCACCTTTCGCGGTGATTAAATCCTTTCAATAATTTATATCAATATAGTTGTGGTTTATGGTATACAAAATCAATATTTCTGCAAAGATATCTCAATCTGTTATAATTCATCTGTGAACAATGAAAATCTTATTACTGATGAATATTGGCATACAGGTGCAAAACTGCAGGTAAACAACAAACCTTTGTCCCTGAGTTGGGAAGAAATGCAAGCGCGTGGATGGGATTACTGTGATGTAATTCTTATTACCGGTGACGCATACGTTGACCACCCATCTTTTGGTGTGGCAATTATTGGCAGATTTCTGGAATGGCTTGGGTATCGTGTTGGTATTATATCTAACCCGGATTACCATGATGTGAACGCGTTTAAGGTGCTGGGAAAACCACGTTTATGCTGGGGTATAACCGCCGGTAACCTGGATAGCAATTTAATGCGCCAAACAATAATGCGCAGACCACGCAGTAATGACGACTACGCACCCGGGGGGAAATCCGGCACCAGACCGGCAAACGCGACCATTGTGTATAGCGCGATGGCAAAACAGGCATATAAAGATGTACCGGTAATTCTTGGCGGTATTGAGGCATCATTACGCAGATTCGCGTATTATGATTACTGGCAGGATAAGGTAAAAAGAGCGATACTGTTTGACGCTAAAGCAGATATTTTAATTTATGGTATGGCCGAAAGAGCACTTGCAATTGTAATGGCACGCCTGAATAAAAAAGAAAGTTTATCAGATATTCCCGGCACATCACGAATTATATCAAACACAGAAATTGTTGCTGAGGCAATAATATTGCCGGATTTTAGTTCAGTCAGCGATAAATCAGAAAATGGAAAGGCATCTTATAACCAGATGTCAAAACTTATTTTCAGCAACCTGTCAGATAAAACATTTGTCCAGTCACATGGTAATCGTGCTGTGATTGTATATCCAAAATCATCACCTACTTCTACATTAAGTTTAATTGGTTCTATATCA
>CAZNLA010000539.1:0-3826 GCA_964573385.1 uncultured bacterium | reverse complement strand
ATTGCCGGTATTGGCATGGTATTTTTGTAATTTACCATTAGTTGCCCCGATATCAAATCTATTTATAATCCCTATTGCCGGATTGCTGTTGCCAATCGGACTAATCGCCTTTTTAATATCTGCTGTCAGCACCACATTAGCAATACCAATTTGTATTTTCAGTGGTTGGTTGTTAGATTTATTAATCAGTATAAACCGATTCATGGCACACTTGCCTGGTGCCTCTGTAACATTTTATACCAGGTCGCCACTGTTAATTATCATCTATTTTATCCTATGCATTTTAATCCTGCATTTATTACAAAAAATTTCATTAAAATTGCAACCTGATCACCCCGGAGTTGATTTGAAACCTGTAAAAATGTGGTAAAAAAAGTGACTGGCATATAGCCAGTCACAATATAATTAACCTGAACGAAAAGTTTAAAAATATTCTCGTTTAAAGTCACTCCGACGGTATCAGGATAACCATTTCAGAATAAATAGCGGAAACATGTTTTAATCGTCGTCTTCACAACCAGGCGCCAACAACATCGCCATCATAAAATGGTCGCTGAAAGATGTATCACCAGCTAATTCAATATATTCAACATTAATTGCCGATGAAACAATTTTATCAAACTCACCCCTGTTCATTAATGCCATTTTTGCGCCAGCACCGGCAGCATTGCCTAAAAAATGTACCTTATCTAAAGGTATGTTAGGTATTAACCCAATATTCAGGGCATGTTCCGGGTTAATATATGTGCCAAACGCCCCGGCAATATGTAAATTAGTAATATCTGCGGGGGTGTATCCCATTGTTTCCAGCAACATGCTTATCCCTGCGTATATTGCCGCTTTAACCAACTGCACTTCCCGCACATCCCGCATGGTTAAAATAATATCCTGATCTATGCCACTATCATTTGCATACGCGAGTATAATGCCATCATCTGTAATTCTATTTCTCAATTTATCCGATATATTTGGCAGGTCATCAGGGTCAGCAAATGCGCCGGTACTTTCAATTATTCCTACTCTACGTAATTCACCAACAGCCTCAATTACACCGCTACCACATAAACCATATGCTTTTTCATCACCGATGGTTGATATTTTCAGGTCTTCATCATCAATTTTTATTCTATCAATAGCACCCGGTTGGGCCCGCATACCACATGATATTCTGGCGCCTTCAAATGCCGGGCCGGCAGCAGCTGAACAAGCTACCACCCGACCATTAAATGATGCTACTACTTCTGCGTTAGTGCCAATATCCACCGCCACCTGCAACCCTGGTCGCGATTTAATGTTACTGGCAGCCAATACACCCACGGCATCCGCACCCACAAAACCGGCGATATTTGGCAACGTTCGCACTACTCCACGTGGTTGTATGCATAAACCTAATTCTTCTGCAGATACTTTAATTGATTCAGTAAAAATCGGTACATATGGTGATTGCCCCAGCGAATGCGGGTCGACACCTAAAAACAGGTGGGTCATACATGTATTGCCAACCATGGTTATTTCGTAAATATCACAGATCGATATTCCCGCAGTCTCTGCCATGGTATATAACATTTCATTTATAGCACTGGACACCACTTCGCGTAATTGTTCAACTTTATCACATTGGGTACCGGAATATTCAATTCTACTTATTACATCAGCACCGAAGGCAGATTGTGGATTGGGTATACTGGCGGCGGCAACTTCGCGTCCGGTTATCAGATTAACCAGATATCCGGCTACTGTGGTGGTACCCACATCTATCGCTGCGCCAAAATGAATGGCAGTAGTATCTCCACTTTCAACACCTATTAATCTATCACCGGCTATTAT
Source organism: uncultured bacterium (assembly GCA_964573385.1). Classification (GTDB taxonomy): domain Bacteria; phylum Armatimonadota; class Hebobacteria; order CAIYQO01; family CAIYQO01; genus JBAXQQ01. The sequence continues at coordinate 1,999 of CAZNLA010000539.1, read as the reverse complement.
CGCCGTTACAATGCTATTACCAGCAGTTACAACATTATAAAAACATTGAACAGCAGCCAAATCAACTTCGTTTAAATTGGTGACAGTATCGCGAAGGCGGGTTAAATCGCTGCGCAAATCACCACCGATTGCTGATGATGATAAATTAACAAGAACTTTTTTTGTATATGAATCCGGGGTAATATGGTACGGAAGAGCAGTGGTAGCCTTGCGACGGGTATCATGCCGACTGGTATTTGGCACTTCAACAACAATTGAACTCTGCAATTTTGCCAAACATGATAATCGTGTTCCGGCAGCCAAATCGGCAGGGGTTAACTTCTCCAATTCGGTAACCGAAGGTTCATCTGTCTCACCCTCAATAACTGTCACCCGACACTTACCACACCTGCCATGTTCACCGCAAGGGGCATCTATCATCACACCGGCACGTCGTGCCGCCTGCATGATAGTTTCTCCTTCAATGGCTGTAATAACTATACCTTCCGGTAGAAACTCAACTGTTAATTCCGAATTATCATTAATTTCTGACATTATGACACCTTTATACGCAAATAAAACTGGTTCATGTTCAAACCGTGCTTATCTTATCTGTTGTACATCAAATTGTCCAGAATTTATATATGAAAATGATATTGAAAAATAGTGATAACAGACCGTTTATGCTATAATTTTGTCATGCTAAAATTAACTTCACCAGCCAAAGTAAATTTAACACTGCTGATAACAGGAAAACGTGACGACGGTTACCATAATATTGAATCAATAATGCACCGGATAGAGTTACATGATGTCATTGAGTTTTCCATTGCGGATAATATACAACTCACCTGCAATATACCAGAATTGCAATCAGATAAAAATCTTGTTTATAAAGCAGCAATGTTGCTGAAAGAATATACCGGATACATTGCCGGCGCGAATATATCTCTGACAAAAAACATCCCCATGCAGGCTGGCCTGGGCGGAGGCAGCAGCAACGCGGCGACAACATTAATTGGGTTGAATGAGTTGTGGAACACCGGGTTAAATAGAGATGAATTAATAAAAATTGCTGCAAATATCGGCTCTGATGTCCCATTTTTTCTGATGGGTGAAGCGGCACTGACACAGGGACGTGGCGAAATATTAACAGCAATTAATGATTCCTGTGATTTTGACATTGTGATAGTAAAACCTACCGCAGGTTTAGATACCGGTACTGTATATAAAAATTTAAGTGCCCCACCCTTCAACGATATAAGTAAATTACAACAAGAAACCACCATGATGATGCGCGCGTTAAAAATCGGACATCCTATTGCCGTAAGCGCGTCACTCTGCAACGACCTGCAGGCACCGGCATTTGCGTTAATGCCGGAATTAAAAGAAATCCATGATAAAACAGAAGAGATGGGAGCATTAGGAATATTATTATGCGGAAGCGGTTCCGCAACCTTCGCCATCTGTGACAGCGCGGAAATAGCAGGTGAAATCGCAAAAAGCTTTAACCATGCCGGGTTATGGACATGGACAGGAAAACTTGCATAATATTATTTATGAACACATTTAATAGACTATTCACATATAACACAATCTATCCATTCCGAATGCATTAAAAATCTTATTGCGGCCATGCCTGCCAGTTGCGAAACACAGCAGGCTGCTCTATTTTTTTCAACTCAATGGTATGTGAACCGGACATCACCGGCACTATCAATATACCGCCGTGTAGACTGGGGTCATATGGATTACCTGTGCGATTAATGGCCCCCAGCGTAAAGTCGCTGAAAGTGCCCGGCGCGTATGTCTGACCATCCACTATTAGTGTCGGCAAGTTATCCAGTTTGGGCGGACGGGTAAGATAGAGAAAACGTTCTAACCCCGCGGTTCGGCCTGTTATGCTGTCATGATTATAGGTGACTGTATACGGTCCGTCACAACCCCATGCTTTATAATCATTATATTCCACGCGTTCGCCATCCAGAATCATAAATCCATCGCTTTGAACCGGGTGCCC
>CAZNLA010000538.1:0-3838 GCA_964573385.1 uncultured bacterium | reverse complement strand
CCATAGTGACATACGGCACCAGTCTTACCGAAGGCGGGGCATGGGTATCACAGCTAAAAGAAATCCTGAATGTGAAATATCCGAATTTATGCAATGTGATCAACAGTGGTGCCGGGGGCATGTGGTCATCATGGGGTGTGGATAATCTTGATGAAAGAGTAATAAGCAAATCCCCCGACACAGTATTCATAGAGTTTTCAATAAACGACGCATTTGCGCAATATGAAACATCAGTAGAAAAAGCGAAAGATAACCTGAATAATATGATTGACCGAATAATAGAAGCCAATCCCAACGCGGAAATCATACTAATGATAATGAACCCGCCCACAAATGAGCATCTTGAAAGACGACCCAATATCCTGTCATATAACCTGATGTATCATGAAGTATCACAGGAAAGAAACCTGTTATTAATAGACCATTTCCCCGCATGGAAAAAGATACTGGATAACGAACCGCAACGATTCTTTCAATATGTTCCCGATGGAATACACCCAAACGCGGAAGGATGTGAACAGGTTATAACCCCTGCAATAGTAAAAGCAATCGGATTATAAGGTGCGTCATTCTTTCCCGGTTATATGAAACTGTCGGTATTGTGATGGGGTCATCCCGGAATATTGGCGGAACTTTACGGCGAAATATCCGGTGTTGATTACTCCTACTTGTTTGCTTATCTCACTTAACGGCATCGCGGTATCTACCAGTAATTCGCCGGCTTTTTCCATTCTGAATACATCAAGTTTGTGCATCACGCTTACCCCTGTTTCAATTCTGAACTTACGGGATAAAGTTCGTTCACTGACACCAATGGCTTCCGCAATTTCATTTAGCGTCAAGGGTGTAAAATAATGTAAACGAATAAAAGCGTCAACCAGTGAAGAGATGTCCTGTGTTAATGCCGAATCACCCTGAGATTCGCCGATATGTTGTAATGCTAATATTTCAGATAAGATGACGCCTAATCTGGCTTGTGAACGGAATCTCCAACCCGGACGTGCTTCCCTGACATCATTAAATAATGCCCGGGTTTCCCAGGCAAGTTCCGGACGGTGAGGTGTTTGACGATTATCATGGTAATTGCGATACATATCATCTTCATACCAAAATACTAACCGCAATGCGTCATCATCACCAGTATTCCATTCATGCATGCTATCCGGAGGAAAAACCATACAACCTCCGACATTGAGTATATGTGGAACCTGCCAGGTATATGTTACCGAACCAGAAAGCAACAGGATAGATTCCGAGGTATTATGAATGTGTTGCCCGGATGATACATTTGGCGGTGAATAATGCAATCGCAAGGCGCGCAGACGAATATACCGCGAACCCAGGTTTATTGTAGGGATCACATTTGTCAGCAATGATGTAATTCTGCGTAATTCTGACAAAGAGTATTTTTCAAAAGGTTTACTATTCATCTGGCTGAAATTATAACATCTTTGGCCGGAATTTTAAATTAATTCTGCGACAACCATTCATCTATCATACGCACCTTCTCATTAATCATATCTTTAGCCGGCGAGTAATAACCGTCGATTCGCATTGAATAGTCTAACCATGGCGCATCCCCGTAAATCAATAATGCGGAAGTGGCATTCTCCCTTTCCGCAATTGAAATTTCACGCATGGTATTAATATCATTATTATCACGCGCAATTATGAATCTGACAGTATTGCTGCAGGCAAGTATTGTCCGATAAATTAATTCTGTAAGATATTTTTCTTCCGCGTAATGTTGCCGGTCAGCATCAGTACGTAGTAACGATTCCACACTGATTAATTTATGCCAGGCATGTTCCGCGTTTTTTGCCGCCTCAAAATATTCATCATTAATTATTTGCAAAGCAGACCGCGACTCTCCCGGTAGTGTAATTGGCATACCACACGCGGGGTTAATTTCATCAATTACGAGGCACGTTTTAGTTTCATCAATATTGCTGTGAGAAAAAGTTTCGCCTAACTCCTGCAGGTAAAATAGATATCCATCAAAAACCGGACTCAATTTCACACCTTTTTCTGGTACTAACGGGTGACATGGACCCAGAAAACTTGGACCGATATAATAATAATTAAGCATTATAACCGGAAGATGTCCCATTGCGTTACTCATATATTGCCACGATTCAATTATGCCTGGTGCCGCGTCCGGTCCAAAATCTCGTTTTGCTATTTTATACAAATATTCATCGCTGGTCATATCTGATGCGTATGCTGCCCATAATCCCAAAGATTCTGCCCGGGAATTGCACATGCCAAAAAACAGCCAGGACTGATGAACACCTTTCGGAGATAAATTACGCACATTCTGCCATTTTTTACTTAACCGTTGCATTGCCGGGACATAAGGAAATTGAAAAACTTCCAAACCGATGCCTGTTTCTGTTTTAACAAATAATGGCCTGTTTACTTCCTTGCAGGCATTCGCGGTCAATAATATATTGTCTGACGGACCGGTGAAATCGATGCTGTAATCCCAGATATGCTTGGTATAACCATCTTTTTCATACATCTGGTCTTTTTCCACACTTAAAAAGAAATCAATTCCCTGTGGCATATCTTTTATAAATGGCAACCTATCCGGATGTTCCCATTGATTTGTTGTATAGGGCCAGGCGGCAAGGAATATATCAGGATTTATTTTATGTATTGCCTGTTCAATAGGATAAAGCAATTTTGCCAATGCCTGTTCTGTTGTTAATGGTAAACAGCATGGACAAGGTTCTTTTACAGAATTACGCCACATTTTACAATGATAAAAAGATTCTTCAGCAACAATCAGAATAAACCCAGCCAACTCTGGGACTTCATTTAGCAAATTAGTGAAAAATTCATCATAAAAATTTAATACCTGTTCATCACCTGAACATAGAAAAAACAGCCCATCTTCATCGGTACCTGTTCCCTTAACATCAGGATGCGCGGAAAACACCGGATGATTTTTTCGCAATTTGGGACCTATTACAACATAACTGAATTGAACACCATACGCGGCGGCCCTTTTTGCCGCATCTTTAAGCATAGCTATATGTTTTTCATATTCAGGATGATTTAATTCCGGTAAAACTTTACTATTAACATAACAAAGCATATCGCCATAAATCATCATGCAATTTATGCCATAATGCGCATATAACCTGAAACTGTCATCATCAAGATATTCCGGTGAAAAATCCGGCACTGAATAATTTGCCCCCCATGGCCCCTGACTGATTTGAATATCCCATGCGGCTTTCTTAGTAAAATCACCTATGGGCAAAAACAATCCACGACGACTGCGTATTTCGAATTCAAGCCATGCCTGCCCCGCCCATAAACCAGAGACACTACCACCAGTAATAGTGATATTGTCCATCGATACAGATATCTTAAAATCACGCGATGACAAATCATTTGATATTTCATAAATTATATTTTGATTGGCCGATGTATTAAGAATCAAACCATATCTTTGAAAAAAATCTTCCGCGTCTGATTTCAATGCGGATGCTGCAGGTTCATCAATTTTCACATGAAGTTGCCAATCGCCGGTTAACGCAATATCAGCATTAGATTTAACTGCGTTAATATCTGGCATCAGCAAACGATGCGCGTCACGACGTTCGCGAACTATAGGGTTCGCGTTCATATTTCGTAATAGATCGCGCAGGAACAAAGAATTATGCATATCTGCCTACTTTTATTGGTTTGGTCTATTATTTAAAGAGTGTTTTTTTTTGCTAACACCCCATAATCATTCACCGCTAAAGAACGCCAAAGACCGTAAAAAAGAAGTAATAACAGGACTTTCGCTTAAGGTCACTTCGACAGGCTCAGTGACCGGTCGCTG
>CAZNLA010000537.1:0-3839 GCA_964573385.1 uncultured bacterium | reverse complement strand
ACGAGATTTCTGAATGTGACTGGAGTTCAGACGTGTGCTCTTCCGATCTGAGATGCTGGATAACGCGAAAAATGCCGGACGCAACCGATTGTCTGTATTTGACACCATAATTGAATGGTCGCAATATACCGTTTTTGCCGACTGGGCCGAATTGCTGACAGATGAACTGCTGGACGAAAAGTCAAAGATGTCCCCCAGTTTCTTATATCGCTTACTGGGGTACCAGCGAAGAGCATTGAAATGGTACGAAGAAAAAGATAATAAAGCGATATTATATCGTCCGCATTTGGCGTATGATCTGGGACGAAATTATACTAAAGCAGATGGTACATCACACCTTAACCCAAAACTGCATGAAAAATTATCTTCATTGCTGGGCAGTGAAACAGAAAATATCTGGCGATTTTTAGCAGCACCAATAAATTGGGCTGCGTTAGCCACACGAGGAAGGAGGAATTCGAAATGACGGTTATTTTTAACCAGGCACCACCAGAAGAATTAGTAGACAAGCACGCGTCTGAATTAGCGAAGGCACTTGCGAACGACGGCAGAAACGCAACAGGGGATTCCAGTAAGACTCAGTTGCGCAAGTTCTACCAGGAATATAACAACATAAGAAATTATGTCTGTTCGCAGTCAGACAGCGATGAAGCATTTAAAAAGCGGTTAGTAACATTGAAGATGCTTATAGCAAAAGCTGAATACGCCCGGGGAAGAAAAAGCAGTACAAATATTCCAGAACAGTTCATCAACTGGTTTGTCGCAAATATTCGCGCTATTAAATCCGCCGATGATGTGGAGAAATTCGGTGATTATTTTGAAGCGTTAATCGGATTTTTCTACAGTGCCAATGCGGATAACAACCAACAGGCACCACGTCCAAATAATTTCAACAATCAAAACAACAGGAGATAACAGATAATGAAACTTAACGCTATTAAGCAGATAACCGGCATCATACGGATAGAAACCGGAATGCATATCGGTGCAGGTAATGAATCAACACAGATAGGCGGAGTGGATACCCCGATTATTCGCCTGGTGAAGGATAATAACCCATATATTCCCGGTTCCAGTATCAAGGGTAAACTCCGGTCTATATATGAATTAAACACCGGCACATTTGACCAGAATACCGGCAAAACCCATAGTTACAAAGAATCCTGCGAGAATGGTTGTATGGTCTGCCGACTTTTTGGTGCCGCGGCCAGTGATAACGCAAAAATTGGTCCGGGCAGATTAATTATTCGCGATTCTGTAATTGCGACTGAAGATGCCATAACAAAACGAGTTGACCAATTATCCACCGGGTTGCCATATACTGAGGATAAAGCGGAAACCGCTATCAACCGCATTACCGGCGCGGCGCAAAGAGGTTCGTTACGCAAAACAGAACGGGTACCTGCCGGTGTCGCATTCAAACTGGATATGTCATTGCGGGTGATGGATATTGACGATGAAGAGAAAATATTGGGTGAATTAAAGAAAGCAATGCAACTGCTGGAACGCGACGCCCTGGGTGGCAGCACCAGTCGTGGGTATGGCAAAATAAAGTTCGAAAATGTAACTATTGACGGTCAACCATTCATGGGGGTGTAAGATGCGGCAATTTCGCATCAGCATGAAGCTGAACACGACCTATATAACGCCATTCCACGCGGATACCATATTCGGGCATTTTTGCTGGGCAATTGCCGAGTTGGAAGGTGACGCAGCTGTGACGGAGTTCCTTAACGCTTTTGCGGTTAATCCCCCACTGCTGGTTTCTGATGGATTTCCTAAATTGGGTGATGTTATGTATCTACCCTGTCCGGTGTTGCCTGCAGAAGAACGGGACAGGATTATGAATACATTGAAAATTAATAAAGATGATAAAAATGATTTGAACATATTCGCGTCCGCGTTTAAAAAAGTTAATAAAAACAGTATAATTTCGGATAATGTACTGAAACAAATACAAGACAAGTTAGAGTTTGGAACTATACCAATTATAAACTTTAATTTGCGGGTATGCCCGAAATCTATGCAGAAACGCGATGATACTAAATGCAACTGCAAGTCGTGGCGCGAATGTTATTACCTTAACCCGAAATCGTCAAAGACAGAACCTGTAATCTGCAGAGAGATGGTAAAACCATTATTACAAACGACAGAGGTAATGCATAACGCCATAAACCGTATAACTAACGCGTCAGAAAACCTGTTTACCCAGGAAGAGAAATCTGCCAATCATGATATCGCGTTTCTTGTCACCATTGATGAAGACATCTTCAATTATGACAGATTAACCGCCAGTATGAACTATCTTAAGGGAAATGGTTATGGCAAAGACCGATCAACAGGCAAAGGCGCAATAACGGAATATAAAATAGAAGATTACGAACTGTCAGTGCCCGCAGACGCAAACGCGTTTATATCGCTGTCATCCGGTTATGTACCGCAAAGCGGCGAAATTGGCGAGATTGCGTGGTACCAGCCTTATGTAAAATACGGCAAATTGGGTGGTAAAATGGCAACTGCTGATAATCCATTTAAAAAACCGGTGATGATGCTGCGCGCCGGCGCGGTAATTGGTGGCCAGTCGAATAAGCATTATGGCACGTTAATCAGGGATATCCATTGGGAATACCCGCACATTGTGCAATACGGGTATGCATATCCCATGTGGATAAAAGTGGAGGTTAAAAATGGCTGAAAAAATTACCCAAAAATCATATAAAATGACCATTACCCCACTTACAGATATTCACATCGGCACCGGCGAGGTCATAAATCCCGGTGAATATTTTGTATTTGACGGCGATTTAACGGCATATTTTGTCGATTTAGGAAACATAAGTGCCAGAAATGAAAAAATAAGGGATATTCTGTTGCCCAAAATAGGTGAAGAAGGTTGGGTAAATAAACTTCGTCTGATAAAAGGTTTTAAAGAAATGATAGCAGGTGCCGCCTACGGCAAGTCGTATCTTGGCGATGACACCTATGATATTCACGAAAAATGGGGCAGCAAAAACACATCATTAACCGTAAACCTTATTCATCGCGGTGTAAAAGGTCCATATATACCCGGGTCATCTATCAAAGGTTGCATACGTACCGCACTGGTGGCGGTGGGGTGCAGGGACATGGGAATAGATTTGTACGGCAACCGCCCTGATGAAAGTGAACGCAAAGCAATGGGGTCAAAAGGGACAACCGACAGAAACGGTAATTTGAAATTTGGTATAGACGCAGATCCGTTAAACATTCTTAAAATCGCGGATTCATACACCAGAAATCTGCCCGCCACGGTACTGCATCGTGTCAGTCGCGAGGGAATGGCAGCAGGGAAAGAAGCGGCGGAATTGCAGGATTACCGTGAATGCCTGCCGGGGGTTATGACATGGTCGGGGCAGGACGCTGATAAAATAGAAAAATACAATATATTTGGCACATTAAATATCACCGACAACTCTTTAATATCAAAAGAAAAGATTATCACAGATTGTGACGCATATTATAAGAAAGTTTTAAAGATAGAACAAAAATACTGGCAGTCCAGGGGAAATGATATTGCGGAAATGTATGATGATATTAACGCGGAATCCAATGTAGCAAACGGTGAATGCCTTATACGCATCGGCTGGGGCAGCGGGTATGAGGCCTTAAGCATAACAGGTGGTAAACCACCAAAGACCCGCGCACTGGTGGGTGGATACCCGGCCGGTTGGGCTGTAATGAGGGTTGAATAATATGCCGGTAGCAATAGATGTATGGATATATCCCACTGTTGATTGTAAATTACCCCACCCCTGTGGCAACCTGTTACACGCGGCTATATTTAATGTTGCCCGGGATAA
>CAZNLA010000536.1:0-3841 GCA_964573385.1 uncultured bacterium | reverse complement strand
GAATGGCCGGCGACTCACCATATTTTAATATGGTACTTGTTACCGAAGAACTCTCAAAAGCATGTGGTGGAATCTCTTTAGCTTTTGCAGCAACAGGATTGGGTACTATTCCAATTATTGTTTCTGGTAATGAAGATCAGAAAATGAAATATTTAACTCAGATTGCTTCCGGTAAAAAATTAGCAGCATTTGGGTTAACAGAAGCAAGCGCTGGTTCAAATGTTGCTGGTATGCAGACCCGTGCTGTAAAAGATGGCGATTATTATATATTAAATGGCACAAAACAGTGGATTACAAATGGTGGAGAAGCTGAAATTTATACAGTTTTCGCAGTAACTAATCCTGACAAAGGTGCCCGTGGAATTTCTGCTTTTATCGTTGAAAAAGGAACTCCCGGTTTCACATTTGGAAAGAAAGAAAACAAGTTAGGTATTCGTGCCAGTGCAACAACAGAACTGGTATTCCAGGATTGCAGAATTCATAAAGACCAGTTATTAGGAAAAGAAGGTACCGGTTTCATTACAGCAATGAAAACATTCGATTTGTCACGTCCTGGTGTCGCTTCACAGGCCGTGGGTATTGCTTCAGGAGCATTAGACCTTGCTGTTGAATTCGCTAATAATCGCAAACAGTTTGGAGTTCCGGTTTCAAGTTTCCAGGGTTTAAGATTTATGCTTGCTGATATGGCAATGAAAGTTGAAGCAGCACGCGCTTTAGTATATGCAACCGCCAGACATATTGATTCACATCCGGGTGAACGTTACACATTATATTCTGCAATGAGCAAATGCTATGCATCTGACGTTGCAATGGATGTAACTGTTGATGCGATTCAGGTGTTCGGTGGTCATGGTTATATGCGCGAATATCCCATTGAGAAATATATGCGCGATGCAAAAATCACTCAAATATATGAAGGCACTAACCAGATACAACGTGATGAGATAGGAAGATCCCTGATTCAGGAATTAAAAAATAGGTAAAACTAACAAGCGGTCCTTTTCTATAATGTTAAGGGCCGCTTTTTTATTATGAAATTATTAAATCAACTTAATGACTTTCAACAATATATTAAAGATGTAAAGCGAGTCTCAGAAAAAACTGTCAAAGCATATTCTGAAGACTTATTACAGTTTATTGAGTATTTGGAAAAGAATGATATTGATGATTGGGGTAGGGTATCATCAATTGAAATCAAACGATTTTTAGCTTTATTAATTAAGAACAATTTAGCACGCACCAGTGTAACACGAAAAATATCTTCTATCAGATCAATTTTTGTATATTTATGTAGTCGCGGAATAAGACCGGATAACCCAACTATAGGTATTAATACTCCTAAATTACCTGAAAGGTTACCGCATTTTTTAGATGAAGAAGAAATCCTTTTACTATTAAATGCCCCTGATTTAAATAATAAGTTAGGAATCCGTGATAAGGCAATTATTGAAACCCTTTATTCTACCGGTATGCGAGTATCTGAATTAATATCTTTAAATATATTTGATATTCAATCTGCTAATAACGAAGCAGGATATCTGTCGATGACAATTACTGGCAAAAGAAATAAACAAAGAATTGTAATTATCGGTGGTGAAGCAATGTTTGCGATTGATTCTTATTTGACGTCTTCCAGGATTAATTTAATTAAATTACGCAGAGATGGTTCTGATGAAGGTGAATTATTCTTAAATAAATCAGGAACACGGATTTCCGCGAGGTCAATTAGCAGGATGTTGCATAAGTATATTTTAATGACCTGCGCAAAACATGATATCAGTCCACACGCATTACGACACACATTTGCAACACATTTGCTAAACAATGGTGCGGATTTGCGGACAGTGCAACAATTGTTGGGACATACTTCATTGACTACTACAGAGGTATATACCCACGTTTCGCAACGCAGATTAAAAGACGCTTATAATCAGGCGCACCCTAAAGCTTAAATTTAATCAGACGAGAAGTAAAAATAGGGAGTAACTGTTTTCACCTCAATAACGTCTGATAATATATCTTATGTCAAGTGGAGAGGCGGTTGCTTTAATATCTTTTTAAAATGTATAAAAATCATAGAATCTCTTTCGAAATATCTGAAGGTGAAAGAAAAGTAAAATCAGGAGATTCATTTAATAGTGTTTGTCTATTTGTTAATGACCAGCCGACAACAGCAGAAAAAATATTACAATTATTTGCGGCAATAATATCATCTACGTTATCACCGATATAAATTGTTTCTTGTTTATTGCTTCCACAGATTTCAATTGCTTTTAAAATCGGTTCCGGATTTGGCTTTACATTAACTACCTGGTCACAACCGATTACACATTGAAAATATTTCTGATAATTCAAGCAATTCAATGTCTCTACAGCGAATCTGGTTAGTTTACTTGTAACAATTCCAATGGTTTTATTTGCTGATGATAATTCATCAAGCATTTGCCAGATTCCGGGAAACTCTCTTAAATAAACAGCTTGGTTATCGTTGTAGAATATTCTGTATCTTTGTGCAAGCGAGTCGTAATCGTCTCGTCCCGGAAGAAAATTATTTAATTGATAATATAGTGGTTTACCCCAATATTTCAACAAATATGCATCTGATAAATCATTAGGATTTTCTGAAGATAAAACGTAACGCAATGATTGTATAATGAGTTGATTAGTATCACATATAGTACCATCTAAATCAAATAAAACAGTATTAATCATTATCTTTTTTAACAATATAGAAGATTCTGTCGCTTCGTTTACCTACAGGTAAAAAAGAATATGCATCATAAGCATCAATAAATTTAAAACCAGCGTCTTTAAGCCAATGAATAATGTCTAAATGCTGATGTGCTCTTTCTTTATGTATTTCTTTAAAAACTCTGCCATCCGGTAAATAAAAATACATTTCAACTGTTGCCACCCGGGTTTTCTTATTATATTTAGAGTTCCACTGGTGTTTTACTGTTGCCAAATCATCATCATAATTATCCTGGGTGAAAAGGTTTTTTTCTAATGCATATTCACTATTCAAATCGAATATAAAATATCCACCCGGTCGTAGTGCTTTATATGTACATTCAAAAATATCCTGAATTGCTTTTGAACTGAGTACATAATTAAGGCTATCAAATAAGCTTATAGCAAGGTCGAAATCACTTGAAAACGTCATTTTAGACGCATCCATAACCATGAATCTGACATTTGTCATTTCCTGAGATAATGCTTTTTCCTGCGCGGTTTTAATCATTCCCGACGAAATATCTATCCCCGTAACTATATAACCTTTTTTAACCAGATATTTTTCTACTGTGCCGGTTCCACATGCTATATCCAGGATATCTACCGGTTCAAAATCAAACTTAGCCAATATTCTGCGAATATATTGCACCCATTGCCGATATGGTACAACAGACATGACTTCATCATAATATGGCGCTAATTTATTAAATTGGTCAGCAAATAATTCGCGATCAGTTATTTTCATCGTATTCCGGTAATATTACCTTTTATTGTCAGATTTTTATTTGCGGTGAATAATTGAATATTTTTAAATTTAAAAGGAATCTTTTGTAAATCAATAATCGGATTGATTAATTTTATAGTGTTAAATAACTGAGTTGATTGATTTGAAGATATTTGCATGCCGGATACAGTTAATTTTTCTGGTATAAAATTAATCGCGTCATTTTCGTTTTTCAATAATCCTTTTATATCAATTGTTGATGATTTAGCAATAATAGGAATAACTACAGGAATTAATAATTGCATATAATTATCTTTCGTAATATTTACTACTATATTATCAGCACTTACCTTCCAAATACCTATATTAATATCTCTTTTTCGC
>CAZNLA010000535.1:0-3844 GCA_964573385.1 uncultured bacterium | reverse complement strand
CCAGGCGTCAGCCTGGGGATTAAAACATACCATTGACTGCGCCTCGGAGAGGTGCTTTTATAATGTCACCTCTTCGAGGCTCATTCTATTTGTCTGTTACTTCCCCAGACTGACGCCTGGGGTTACTCATTATGTCGCCACTCCGTGGCTAATATATATTGAAATCCATTGAAAGTTCGATGTTTGTTGTTCTCTTTGTGGTCTTTGTGTTCCTTTGCGGTGAATAATAATCGGTAGTGAGAAAATATCTGAATAATATTTAATTCAGCCCTATGCCACGACGCATTAAATCTAATCTTTTAACCGACATCTTAATAAATGCTGCTGACAGCAATGCCGTAAAGATGAAATAGAATAGGGAGAAAACCGGGACGGGGAGCATTCTTGTGGAAACAAGGCTGTCATTAAATATAAGAATCCCGAATGCTATCGGATTTACCGAATAAATCAGTTCTTCTTTTAATGAACTAAATAGCTCATTAAGACCGACTTGCATACCAATTACCGCAATATAATAAATAAATCCGATTGCTATTCTGGTTATCCATGCTGTTTTAATTAATCTGCCACCAATCGTTAATTCCATTAAAAATATTGTAAATGGCAGATATAACGATACAAATGTAATGCTGACCATGGCAAAATGGTCAAATATTTCATTTGCCGGCAATGCCAGCATCACCGGAAAACCTACCAGGAAATATAGAATTGTCACGTATGCCAATGCCACCGCACTGTTCGATTTTTTTTGAACTATAGATGAAAAAGTACCCATAGCGCAATAACAAAAAGCAGATGAAATAATTATCAGAAACACCAGCATCAATTGCCATGGAGAAATGCCACCGAATATAAATGACACCGCGGCAATGGGGACAAAAATCACCACCAGATAAAGTATATACGCCATACTGCCATATATTTTCCCCAGCACTAATTGCAAACCGGACATACGGGTTAGCAATAACATCTCCAGGGTTTCCTGTTCCCGTTCCATAGAAAATGTTGCTGCAGATACTGTGGCAGATGTAATGGCGCTAAAAAAATATAACGCGCTACTGATAATATAAAAAGTTATACTGCCGATGCCGGATAAGTCCCTGGTATCATTGTTATCAAAAAACATCACCATTACAATTACTAACGCTGTAATAAACAGAATTAAAGTAACCCATAAAGGAGTTTTCTTGTCGCGCATTCTGCTGCGCAATTCCTTCATCAGTAATGGTGATATTGTTATACTCATCCCACTGTTACATCAGGGTGCAAACTATACATTATTAACCCGGTTGGTAATTTTGGATAAAAATATGTCGATTTCTGCGGTAATCTGATACCTACTGCCGCCAGGCGCAATACATCTTCCACCGGTGTCGGGTTCAAAAATATCGCAACACTCATCTCGCCGGAATCAACCTGTGCAACAGCTTCACGCGGGTGAATAGTATATCGCACATGGCTTTCTATCGTCGCGTCCGCACTGATAGCAGACAATATTGGAGATATTATGCGGTTCTGCAATGTTGTTACATCCAACACCGGCAAACCATTCAGTTCTGTCTGTGGTGCGGTTATAAGGGTATATTCATTTTTTTGGTAGATGACAAAAGCGTGTTCCTGGCTTCTTTCCGCCAGTATATCGGTTACATCATCAGCATCAGTTATTGATAATTTTTCTAAATCAAACCCATTACAGGACAAACAATCAAATGCCGAAGACAACTTTTCATCACTTAAAATCATTCTATGGGTTGGCAATACCAGTAACCCGGTATCATTGATATCAACAAGTGCCATCATGGTATAATTGAAAGAGGCATTTTCCGGCGCGTCAGGATATTTCTCGCGCAGTTCATCACGCATCGCCAGTGTTGTTTCGTATCTATGGTGGCCATCCGCAATCAAAATCTGACGATTTATCAACGCGGTGGATATCTTCCCGCATATCTCTTTATCATCAACCCGCCACAAACAATCAGAGAAACCGTTCCCTTCCGCGCATGCCAGTGGTTCAGTTTTAAAAACTTCTGCCATTATCTCATTTATGCCGGTATTTCTGCCATCATACAACCCAAATCCCGGGCTAAAAGAAGCATCACAACTTTCCATTAACTTAAGTCTGTCTATTTTTGGCCCTTTTAAGGTGTATTCATGAGGCAATATAATTCTTGCATCAAATGGTTGCAATTCAACCGCGGCAAAAAAACCGGTACGAATTATCTCTTCACCTTCCCAAATAAATTTCTGCCGATGCATATAAAATGCCGGTGAATCATCTAATTGTATTACACCTTCCGCCAACCAACTATCAAATGTTGCTTTAGCACGGGTATATCGGTTATCAGTTTCGGTATCAGTATCGTTTATAACCCCATATTCCAACCTGATAACATTATAAGGACTTTTTTCGTATAACTGATTCTGCAAATCACCCTTAATAACATCATATGGTGGCGCCAATAAAACCGACGCATCAGGAAACTGGGGATAGTTATATTTAATCGCACACAAAGGTCGAACAACAGCCATAATTACTAATCTCCTTTTATGAATTTATGATACCTGCAAATAGATATTTTTGCAATACAGGAATGAATGGGAATTTTAAAATTGCAAATTGTAAATTGTAAATTGTAAATTAATGAATAATTAAAAATTATTTTTTCTAATTATTAGTGTTGACAATAATTAGACTGTAATCAGAAATTGTCAATGTTATAATTAAGTTAATTTTTCTATTAATCACAACAACTAACCAATAAACAGAATTTTATCAAATTTGGTCTCTGTTTGGAACAGGGTCGCAGCCCGGCTATCCAGTTTTCAGTAAACAGATACCTTTTCTTTCTCTTGTTACCTTGGGTAGCCGGGCTGCGACCCTGTTCCAAACGGTGACTGTTATTGATAGATTATATTCTTTATTAATACCATTCAAAACACTACACAAAATTCCACTTTAAACAATTTCACCATTCAAAATTTCACTCTTCCAAATTTCACCCTTCATATAGCCGGGCTCCCGCCCTGTTCCAAACGGTGACCAAATACGAAAAGGGATATTTCTATTGCAAACCCAATAATTTTTAATCTTTAATCTTTAATTTTTAATTTAATAATCTCTGTGTCATAATATACAATTTGAAATTTACCATTTACAATTCCTAATCCCCTGCCCCTTCTCCTGCCTGTTGTTCAAATACTCTCTTCACCAGTCCTTCATCCTGCAACAGTTGTTTTGGGGTGCCGAACTGGCTTACGGTGCCATCTTCCAATACCAGAATATAGTCACTGGCCATGGCGGTGCTTATGCGGTGGGTTACGACGAAACAGGTTTTACCTTTCATTAATTTATTCAGTGTTACCCGCACCCGGGCCTCGGTTATTGGGTCAAGGGCACTGGTGGTGTCGTCCAGCAATAGTACGCTAGGGCGACTGATCAGGCTGGCGGCAAGGGCCAGGCGTTGGCGTTGGCCGCCGGATAATGCCATGCCGCGTTCAACCACAACGGTATCGTACCGGTCAGGCAAGGTGTTGATAAAATTGTGCAAATCCGCATTTTTTGCGGCGGTTATCACATCGTCATCAGATGCGTCCAGTCGGCCATAACGAATATTTTCTGATACTGTGCCGCTGAATATTACCGGTTCCTGCATTACCAGGGTTACCCGGTCGCGCAGGCTGAGCAGTTTTAAATCGACCAGGTCATTACCATCCAACCGGATATTACCGCTATCCGGGTCGTAAAAACGCATCAGTAAATATAACAATGTGCTTTTGCCGGCACCACTGGGACCCATTACCGCTACCTGTGCGCCACTGGGAATATTAAATGAAATATTATGCA
>CAZNLA010000534.1:0-3846 GCA_964573385.1 uncultured bacterium | reverse complement strand
TATTCTTATTATTGTAATTTTATCGTAAATATATGGGGTTTACCGAATACTTACGTATAATTTAATAAATTTAGATTGGTAAGCAGGAGAAATGATGACAGGTGATTATGAAAGGTATCGCCGGTGGAGCGACGAAGCTATGGAATTATACCGGAACAATCCGGAAGCATTTCGATTCCGATTGATGTGGTTTACTGTTTGTGGCTATGCTTTTGTTGTTGCCATATTATTTTTGTTTACCGCAATATTTATTGCCTGCATATGGTACGCTTACGAAATTGATCATAATTTAATTTGGTTATTGATATTTATCACTTCCGGCATTACCATTTTCTTTATTCTTAAATCATTTTGCATATCAATTCCCAAACCATCAGGGATAGAATTATCACGCGCGGATGTGCCGGCATTATTCGCTGATTTGGATGTTATTACAAACGCCTTGCAATTACCATCATTTAAGACTGTTTTGCTTAGTTATACCTTAGACGCGGTTGTTTACCAGTCATCAAAGATAAACTTTTATGGCAAACGTGGTGCTTGCCTTACTATTGGCCTGCCATTACTGCAGGCATTATCACGTGAGGAATTTAAGGCAATAATAACCCATAAGATAGCAAATGGATATTTTAAAAATGGGAAATATGGTAATAATGTATGGTTTACGCGAAACAGGTTAGCAAAGATAGAAAACCAGTTTATTATCAGGAAACTCTTCTCATTTTTCTTCACCCGGTTTTCACCATTATATATTTCATATGCGTCTGTTTTGCAAAGAATGGATGAACTAAAAGCCGACAATTACGCGGTTCAAATCTCCTCTGCTGATAACCTTGCCAGTGGCATAACTAAAGTGGCTATGCTGAACGCTTTAATAATGCAAAAAATATGGAGTGACATTAATCTGGAATATATTGAGCATCAGATAATACCGGACAATATAATTTCACGCATATCATCTGCTATTAAAACTGGGTTTCCAACGGATGTTGCTGACAGGTTCCAACAGGAATTAAAATTAAATACCGGTATTGATGACAGGCATTTCTGCTTGCGTGACCGGCTTGCCATCTTTGGTTATCGCGATTTATCTTCCCCCGCCAGTTTGGATATTCTGTTAAAAAGCAATAGTTATTCCGCCGCCTGCGAATTGCTGGACGGTAAAGAAACTGTATACGAAACATTAATGAATAAAAAAATAAATGAGTTACTGGAATCAAGTGTAAAATTAAATAATACAGTGATAAAGAACAACATCAAAGATTTAAAAGATTACCGTGAGCAACAAAAACCACCAGCAAAAGATGAATGGGATGAAGAGACTGAAAATATTGAAATAAATATTATGTGCAATGATTCACAGAATATAATGCTACGGTTTACGATATTTGGCATCAATAATATTAAAAACGATGTACTGCGGATGATTGAAAAATGGCCGGATGAACAGGATTTTAAATATTATCACGGAGTTTCTCTTTTAAATGAAAATAATGATGACGGTTTAACATGGATAATAAACGCGGAAAAAAACGGTAATAGCAGTTATCTGGATGAGTACGATATCAGAAGAAGTTATTATAAAAGATTGGGGCGTGACGCGGAATATTACGATTTATTCGGCTTGCAATATGTAAAAAACAGAAACGAAGTTGATATTTTAAACCGGATTTATCTGCTTAATATCACCGGATTTTCTATCTTTGTTTATAATGATTAGGGATGCATTATAGTAATTTAATCTATTATTACTCGAAAAAATATGTATAACAATAATAGTTAGCGCCGGAGATTACTGATTAAACTTGCATTACATAACTGAAAACTAAAAACTTTTTTTATTCAGGGTTTCAAAACTTCGCTAATTAAAGTAAACTATCCGCGATGAAAGATATATTTAAAAAGCAATATAGTAATCAAAGTTCGCTTCTTAAAGAGTTAGGACAGTATATTTTAAGGAATAAATTATCTTCTCTGGTAATAATAATTTCCGGTTTATATATTATCTACGGCATTATCTTCAATAATTGGAATGTTTTTGCCGTTATGTTTATATTTTGGGCAGAAAATGTAATAATCGGCATATTTATGATTATTAAAATGATATTTGCCAAACCGAATGAAAAGGTGAAATTATTTCTGATACTGTTTATGCTGGTACATTATGGCGGCTTTTGTTATGGTCATTATAATCTTTTATTACAGGTTATGGGTAATGACTATATAATGAAATATGCGGCTAAAACCGGTAGTATGACTATTGACGCGTTTAACATGGATATAGGATTTTTACCCTTTTTATATCATTCAATGCCGGGTATTGGCATTGCTTTGCTGATTTTTATAATTCATGAGACGATAGCATTAATTGATAAATATTTCTTAAATAAATTATACCTTCACGCAGATATAGGCGCGTTGCCGTTTGAACCGTACCGGAGAATTGTACAACTTCATATTGGGTTAATGGCGGCGGCTTTTTTAATGATGATATCAAACTCACATCAGATTACAGTCGCGATGTTAGTTTTAGCGAAAATTATTTATGATTTATTCCACGCGTTGGATATTGATAAAAATGGTGAGACAAGGCTTACCATAAACGAAGAAAAAGAAAAGATAAAGAAAGAAAAGAAGAATAAAAAAAGATATAAACAGTCGGATGTGCCGGTAGAATAAGAAAAAACCAGTGGAAAATGTAGGGAAAGGAAAATACAGTGCAACTTTCACTTTCTCATCGCGAACGGGTATGCCGGGCATTGGACCATGAACCGGTAGACCGGATACCGGTGAGCATGATAGGGTCATATATTAATGCGGCACCCAGGGCCAGGTTAGAGAATTACCTGCAGCAAACCCGTGGAATTGGTGTAGATTCCTTCTTAGCGCCAATTATCGACTTGCGCGCAGTTGCCCCGGCATATAAAGGGCCGAACTTTCCAGCTAATTCAGATTATTGGGGTGTTAGTCGTATGCCTGTCATGGTTAATGGCGACCAGTATGATGAAATTGATTATTACCCATTGGGAAACGCGCAGACTGTTGATGATATTATGGCGCACACATGGCCGACAACTGACTGGTTTGATTATAGCAGCATCAGTGAGCAAATCGATAATATCCGGAACGAAGGTGATTACGCCATCTGGTTGTATGGGCCGGCAAGTATCTTTGAAACCACATGGTATATGCGCGGATTTGAGCAGACATTTATAGATTTTACAGATAACCCGGAATTGGTTGATTGTATTGTGGCGAAAGTAACTGAGTTTTGCATAAATCACAATCGCAAAGCCCTTGAAATGGCAAGCGGTAAAATTGATTTGGTTTATACCAGTGACGATATTGCCGGTCAAACCGGCCCATTAATGTCTCCGGATATGTGGCAACGTTTTATAAAACCACATCATCAGCAATTAAACCGCATGATTCACCAGTTTGATGCCCGGGTAATTTACCATTCTGATGGCGCGGTTATGGATATGGTGCCGGGATTAATTGATATGGGGATTGATATATTAGAGGCATTGCAATTTGACGCGGATGGCATGGACCCTGTTATTTTAAAAGAATGTTATGGCGATAAGTTAGGTTTTGCCGGTGGATTAAGCGTGCAAAAAACATTGCCGTTTGGTACTGTTGATGAAGTAAAAAAGGAAACCCGGCAACTTATAAATACACTGGGACGTGGTGGCGGGTATCTGTTTGGCCCATCCCACGCCATACAGAATGACACATCGCCAGAGAATATTGTGGCGATGTTTGAAGAAGCGATAGTAACAGAAATTATTTAATTCAGGACTTTCGCTTAAGGTCACTTCGACAGGCTCAGTGACCGGTCGCTGA
>CAZNLA010000533.1:0-3851 GCA_964573385.1 uncultured bacterium | reverse complement strand
AGATTTCTGAATGTGACTGGAGTTCAGACGTGTGCTCTTCCGATCTGAAGAACTTAGTAATGAGGAGTTGGGGTTAAAGTTAAATGAACTCATTTACACGTTGGAAAAGCGAAATACTTTTTTAGATTTTACAGATCATTTAAGTGACCGCGAATTGTACACTAAACTTTTCCATGAATCATTGGAAGAATGGACGCCGGATTTGCCACCCGGTTCACAAATAAATTGCCATATTTCATTAGTTGGTGATAATGAAGATGAACTTTATTTGAAATATTATTCAGATGAAAAAAATCGACAACATTGGGCCAAAGAATTTCCGGATATGATTATCCCACCCCATGAAGACCCACCTTACGATCGCGACCGCCATCTCCCTAAGGCAAATTATTATGTTGATGGGGAAGATGAATAATTATAATTTTCAATATTAACAGGACTTTCGCTTTCAAAAAGAAAATAGCTCAATAATGGTCGCTTCGACAGGCTCAGCGACCGGTCACTGATCCTGTTGAAGTGACCTTAAGCGAAAGTCCTGTATTAACTATTTGAAATTAAGTAATCTTTACAGGCTTTTGCAAAACCCTATTATTTATATTTATTCTGTAGGGAATGCAATTGCATCTTTAGAATAAATTAAATCCTCTTCTTCTCAGTATAACTTAAACAATTTACCTTTTTAATAGGCTTGTTTTTACAGATTATAGTCACTGCTAAGGGGAGCCGGGCTGCGACCCTGTTCCAAACTGTGACCAATTTTGGAAGGGTATTTTTCTATTGTAATGCTTGTGATTTTTAATGATATGACAACTTCCGTTTTCTGATGTTAACCATAAAAAACGGAAGTTATGTTATGTTCTATATTCTTGTCTAATTACAACTGTCTATTTACAACCTACTTCTCAAACCCAAATTCCAGTTCGTTTGCCCAGTGTTCTACCCAGTCAACCTTGAATGAACCGTTGCGTTTGGCTACACTGCGTTTGTAGCTTAATTCCATGCATCCGGCACCGGTGTTGTCATTTACCCGGAAGGTGTATTTTATATTTTTGTTGGCATCCAGGGCTTTTTTTACATCCGGTATTTCGGACCATGGCAGTGCGCATTCGGTGATGCGGGTATTGCCGATATGGGTGATTATCAGTTTACCACCTTTTACCGGGCCTTCGTTTGGTGCCTTTGGGCTGTGTGGATAATAATGTTTATTGGGTAGGTCAGGACGGCGTAATGGCCAAATTTCTGTATCACCACCATATTTGGCAGCAACCGGATTCAGCGCGTATTCGTAATCGGTATCCCAGTATCCGGTGTATTTTGGCATGGTACCGGGAGGATTCATAGCCCATGGTTTGTCAGAATCCGGCACAACGTTAAAGGCAATCTGGATATTATCGTGATTAGGGAAATTGCCTGCCGGTAAATCCGGGTCCATACGGTAACTATATCTGCGCACGCCTTCCGGCCAGGTGAACTCTTCAGTAATCTCTTTTGCTGTCCATAAATCTGCCGGTGTGTTTTTCTGATTAAGATGAAAATCGACGATGGAGTCAACGCGAATTGTCGGCACACCGCTTAAGGTAGTTCCACGGAAATAATATCCGGTTAATCCGGTCTGTTTTGCTTCGACATCATGTGTTAACACGGAAGAGGGGATAACCTCTTTCTTTTGACTGGCACTGGTCCACAACAATCTTGATGTTGCTCCGCCACCACCATCATAATATTCGAATTTTATGTCATATGCTTTGCCGGCTTCCAGGGTTATTTTGCCGGTATTTTCAGTATCTCCATGGCCATTCCAATCCTCTACCAACTGTTGGCCATTAACCCACAGGCGCGCGCCATCATCAGTAACGGTGGAGAAAGTGTATTCTTCGCTGAACTTTGGTGTTACTTTCCCTTTCCATCTTACAGAAATTGAGGTTCCTTTTACATCCAGTTTTGCGTAGCTTTTTTCCGGATAAAAGAAGTCATCTTCGTTTATCTTTTCATATCTGCGCATCCCTTCATCCGGTGTGCTGTCTACCGCTTTGCAGGCGAAATAGAGATAATCTTTATCGTATGCCAGCCAACCGGTTGCATATCCTTTTTTAAGTGAAGTATCAAAAGTCTTAAATGGTTGCCACGCGAATTCCTGTAGTGTCGGCACGGCATTGCCCGGACTGGTAATTGTCTGCACCGGAATATCTGTCCAGTCATCAAGTTTTCCGTCAACCATTATTGTCCGTTTTGCGATTATATTCACGTGTAAATCTTCGCTATGTTCTGACTTTCCGTCTTTACCGGCGTCAAATGTAAAATGTAATGGATAAATGTTGTTTTCAACCGATACACCACCGGTAACCGGGATAGATATGACCTTTGTTTCATTGCCATTAAATGTTATTTTTTGTACCGGTATACCTAATGTTAATTTGCCAAGTGTTACGGATAAAGTACCGGAAATCTTGCGATTAAGGACATTTGTCAGTTTTAATTGCATTGACGGATGTTGCTCTATGCGCGCGGTCATGTCCTGGCATTCTTTTGCTAACGGTTCTATGCCTGTTATCTTCCCTTTGTTTAATGCTTTTACTAATGCCGCGAAACTGCCGCGTTTGCCATTACCACTCAGGAAATAACCACGATGGTCAAGTGGAATGGTAATTTTACCGCTTTTTGACTTTACAGGATTACCATAAAAATCATACAACGAATATTTACCGGATGATGGTATTGTCAGGGTTGCATCGCTCAATGCTTCCGGTGAGGCCAATGCTTTTTCAATCTTACTTCTTTCTTCCGGCGCGGCATCTGCGGGCAATGCGGCAAGTTTCGCGCGTAATTCTTCCTTGTGCTTTATCTCCGCTACCCCACGTGCGGTTCGGAATAACACGTTATCCGCGCCAAACTCTTCACCAATATCGCCAACCACCACCACAGTGCCGTCTTCTGCGTCGACCTTACCATTGGCGCCGGTGTTTCCATCAAAAACCATAACCCATGGCAGACCATTTTTAAATAACAGTTCTTTAAACCGTCTTTCGCCAATGAAATATGTTGTCGCGCCTACCGATGCCGCAACTGACCAGGTATTGCCGGTTTGAATGCGTTTTTTCTTTCCGTCTTCACCATAAATATCCACCGCCTGCCAATACATTTCGCGGGCATCCGCAATGTTGCCGCCATATACACCAACTGCCCGGTCGTGCCCGGTGGATAGGTTTGTTGCCACCACTGCCGCCACCCGGTCGTCTGTATTAGCTACCCAACTTTCTGTATCCCATATTTTTACCCGGCCATTTGGTGACTTTCTGTTCATCCAGGCTTTAACTATTGATGGTGGTGCCATTCCCTGGTAATGGATAGAGCAAAAATCAAGCCATTGCAGATATTCATAGGTGCCATCGCCAAAGAATTTGTCGAAGGTATTTGAGGAACTATCACATCCACCCAATAAAATTTGTACATTTGCTTCTTTTCGTGCTTCCAATACCCCTTGCACCAAAGCGGTATAAATCTCTCTGTAGCGTATATCATCCGCACCCCAACCGCTTATTGATATCCCGTTCCATGGCTCATTCATAAACTTCATGGCGTTAATAGGGCCTTTTGGCCAACCATAATCAACGGCAAATTGTTTTACCACTTTCTGAAAATCAGCATCGTAAGATGGCAACCAGGCAAGGTCGAACTTGGTATCCAGCATTTCGTCTTTATCATTTAGCCACATACGTGGTCGTCCCAGTGGTTGCATGGGATGATAAAATGACCCGCCACCGAACTCAACAGTGATTGCTAAACCGGCTTTCTTTAATTCCATTAACTGGTCACCCATCCGTTTATACCATTCGGCGTAATCTTTATCGGTG
>CAZNLA010000532.1:0-3862 GCA_964573385.1 uncultured bacterium | reverse complement strand
TTCTTCCAATGCCCGATGTAATTGTCGTCTACCCGATTCAGCAGGAAGATAAACCAGTTTTTTTCTGGTTAACGCTAATGATATCTGACTTCCATTATTAGAAAAATGATTAAGCAGAGACGATGCTATTGTAACTCCCGTTTCCAGTGTAGACCATTCTTCATTTTCCTGATGTATACCTTTATTCATGTCCATTATTACTGTTAATGACCCGCTAGCCAAATATTCGAACTCTTTAACAGATAATTGATTTGCGTGTGCAGTAGATTTCCAATGTATACGTCTTAAATCATCACCGATGACATAAGGCCTGATTGAATGAAAATCAACACTTTCACCTGCGTTACTTTTCGATGATACTTCTCTGCGTAATCTTGCGCCGGTACCCAATGCCAAATCCGGAACCGGCAAAGGTTGAGGATATACAATAACATCGTGGGTATCATTGAACTTTTTTTCCATTACAATAATACCAAAAGGGTCATAGGACTTTACTATAATCGGACCCAATCTGTAATGGCCACGCATTGAAAAACGTATAGTGTCTGTAATAATTAATGGCGCGTTTTTATCTGTAGAGGCGACAATATTCTTTTTCATGCCACCCGCAACAACATTCCCGGTATCACCCTCTATAACCACACTTAATTTACGTGTAGTTACTTTATTATTTACAAGATTTAATGATGAATCAATTACTTCCATTAAACGCCAACTTTTTTTCATTTGCGTTAATGATACCTGTGCTTCTAATGGGTCGCCACTAAATACAGTGTCCGCGTTTAAATCGCGAGTTGTATTCAATCCTTTAAGCATTCTGTTTGCTATAAAACTGCAGGCGAATAAAATGAATAGGCAAAAGAATGCTACCAGATACAACAATGGTTGAGCATGCAAAAATCCTATCAGAAAAAAACTGATTACACATAACGCTATAGTTCTGCCAAATGTGGTTAATTCACCCATATTATTATATTACGACCTGAACATATTATATACCTTCCTGCCAAAATCTGCTAAATTAAACACAGAAAAAGGAGAAATTAAATGTCGTATCCATATAAATTAAAATCTGTATACATGGAACTTGTCTGGGGAGGCAATAAATTTAAAGATATTTTAAACCGAAAACCGGATAATGCCGGTAATTTGGGTGAATCATGGGAAGTATGTGACCATAAACGCGGCATAAGTATTGTGACTAACGGTATTGATGCCGGGATGAATATTCGGGATATAATAGCACGCGATGGTGAAAATTTTCTCGGAAAATTGCCCGTCCCTGCTCCTGGCAACAGGTTTCCATTAATGGTTAAATATATTGACGCGGGTGATTCATTATCTGTTCAGGTACACCCCGATGATGAATACGGGATGGTATATAATGGTGAACCAGGTAAAACTGAAATGTGGTATATCATGCAGGCAGATGAAAACTCCGAAATAATTGCAGGATTAACACAGAACACCACAATAGAAGATTTTGAGTATGAATTAAATAATGGTGACCCGGGTAAATTATTGCACAGAATAAAAGTTGTTGCCGGTGACTCTATATTTATACCAGCAGGGAGAATCCATGCAATTACGAAAGGAGTTTTTATCCTTGAAATACAGCAGAATTCTGATTCCACCTTTAGATTTTATGATTGGGGTCGGGTGGGATTAGATGGTAAACCGCGCGAATTGCATTTAAAAGAGGCATTTGAAGTATCTGATTGGCATGATTATGAACCAACCATGGATAAGCCGAAATCGTCAATGATAAATGGAACATCATCTGAAAATCTTGCTCATTGCCAGTATTTCACTGTCGATAAATATAATCTGCTGACATCTATTGATATCACACCAGGTGGTAAATCATTCCATATTATAAATTGTGTTTCAGGCAAAGCGAAAATATTATGGAATGACGGTGAAGAGACTGTAAATTACGGCGACACAGTATTAATACCGGCTTCTATGGAAAAAATCACATTAATTCCGGATGATAATCATTGTGTGATAATAGATTCATATGTCAGTTAAAAAAATTATCAAAATAATATCACCATCTTTTCCGGCAATAACAACATTCATTGGATTGTTTATATTCCATAATGCATGGTTTGCTGTTTTAGGATATTTTGTCGCGGCAGTAATAATCATCAGTTTATATGGTGACAGCAGTTGTAACCCTTTAAAACAAAATAATAAAACACCGATATTGTTGCAGATTTGCATCGGGTTAGCCGTCGGTTTACCATTATATTATTTATGGCCGATTATAATACCCGATAACATACTATTCTCTAAACAACTGGCGAGTCTTGGTTTAGCAGGTAATTCATTTTTATTTTTTCTCATTTATATATTTTTTGTAAATCCTTTTATGGAAGAAGCTTTTTGGCGTGGTTACCATAGAAATGATAACGAAAAAATAGTAATTAATGACTTGTGGTTTGCGATGTACCATGTAATTGTTATGTATTTTTTTATTCCTGTCACGTGGTTGCCGTTAGTGATGTTTTCACTTACTGTAACGTCCTGGTATTGGCGCCAGATAGTTAAAAAGAACGACGGCTTAAAAGGATCTTCATTATCACATTTAGCCGCCGATCTTTCATTATTTTGCGCTTTATTATTAAGGCTATTTCTATGACATTGCGGCGTATTCCCGCATCTTTTCGGCAAATTGCGGGATTACAATTTCCGCGTCTTCAAGTGATGGAATCCAACGTTTTTCCCATTCTAAAGTATAAAACCCCTGGTAACCGGATTCACTTAATAATCTGATTGCTTCGGTATTAGGGATATCTCCAACACCTAATAATTTATAATCATAACTTTCCGCAGTTCCCATAGAATCTTTGAAATGTGTATGAATGATATATTTACCAATATTTTTCATGGTAAACTACGGTGATTCATTACAGAATCTATATGGATGGTGAACATCCCATAAAGCGCCGACAGCAATATGGTCGGTTGCTATTAATAATTCTGCCAGCATAACAGAACTGATGAATGAATCATGTGTCTCAACCGCAATTTTTACAGCATTTTCTTCCGCGTAATCACCTAATAAATTCAACAACCGTGCGCCATTACTTATTGCATTTTCTTTGGTATCATTATCCGGTAAATTGCCACAAAAAACTCTGATTACCGGAGCATGCATATCCGCAGCAATCTCGATATTCTTTCTGCCATCATTTATTGATGCAATAAACGCGTCATCGTTCTGTGCATTTGCGACAACCTGCATCGATGTAGAAATACAAGCAGTCATCAGACCTGCTTTTTCTAAAAGATTTCTTGTTTTTTTACAATAATTCGGGGTTGAAAAAGCTGCTGATTTCGTCAAATCCACGTCTGCGCCTAAACCACGGAATTCAATACCTTCATAACCATTTTCAACGCCAACTGATACTATTTTTTCAATAGTCCAGTCAGGGCAGGCAAGTGTGCTGTAAGCAAGTTTCATAATTTACCTCATTTAAATAATCTTTGAGATGATTTTTCTACTTTAGAATAAATCTCTTTTAAATCCATATCAATTAATTCGCAGTTTTGCATTACTATTTTACCATTAATCAGCACGGTATCAGCATCCTGGCCGGTGGCGGAATATATTAAATGCGAAATGTGGCGGCTACCATCCGGTTGCAGATGCGGTTTATTAAAATCAAATATAGCGATATCCGCTAACGCGCCTACTGTTAATTTTCCGGCATTCCCCCATCCTGCTGCTTTTGCGCCATTGGCAGTCGCCATACGCAATGCCATGGATGCTGGTACCGCAGTCGCGTCACCACCTACCTTTGCCAGCAATGCTGCCGTCCTTGCCTCATTTAATATATCAATTCGGTTATTGCTA
>CAZNLA010000531.1:0-3863 GCA_964573385.1 uncultured bacterium | reverse complement strand
CCACATACAAAACAGCATTCAAAAATGGTCCACTGTACAAAGCATCATTCTGGACACCAACCGGTTGGTAATACTAATTAGTTAATAATTAGATTTTACAACTCAAACATTAACCACCCCGTTTACGGGGTGGTTTTTGTATTAAATTTAAGTTTATTACAAATGGATTATGTATTACCCTGATTTTTTTAAAATTTATTTTTTTCATACATTTTTATGTTACAATAGTTTATGCTTCTGCTTTAGAACGGATTCATTAAGAATATTTAATGGATGAGTGTTGATAAAATAATTTCATATAATTTATGTATCAGTATGAAATTAATTTATTAAAATAGTTATGTTATGAAATTAATTTTATATAACAGGATTTTTGATTGGAAGAATTAGTTTATTATAAAAATAGTAATTAAAACTATGCCTGATAAAAAAAACGATATTAACTTTAATATGAATAATCCTACCCTTAAAGATTTGACCACCGCTTGCGATCTGTCTGTTGCTGCGGTGCGTTGGGCATTGCAGGGGGATAATAAATGGCGAAATGGTAAATAATTTATCCACCATACGAATGCCACTGTATGATACAGGCAAAAGTGCCGCGGAGATATTGTTAAGCCAAATTAATAACCCGGTT
The DNA here is from genome assembly GCA_964573385.1 of uncultured bacterium. GTDB lineage: Bacteria > Armatimonadota > Hebobacteria > CAIYQO01 > CAIYQO01 > JBAXQQ01. Next base: position 3,226 of record CAZNLA010000531.1, on the reverse strand, counting down.
GCCGATACAACAAATATATCTATACCACCAACCCTGGTGATACGGGAGACAACTACCAGGCCATCAAGGTGAATTATTGGAAAAAGTTTTCAGTTTTCGGTTTCAACCGATTTCAACCGATTATAAAGGTTATAAATTAAAAAAACAGAACTTTCGCTAAATGGTCGCTAATTCTGTATAAGCCGAAAACTGAAAACTAATAACTTAATTTCCCAAAACCGCGCTATCAAACAATGCAATTGTATTTGCCGGTGGGACATCCGGTTTTATGTGATGATCGGGACCGCAGATGTATCCACCGTTTTTCCCCAGAACTTTTATACAGTACAACGTTTCTTCGCGCACTTCCTTCGTGGTAATAAACGGCAATCGTTGTGTGCTTACACCACCGAAAAATGTTATCTGTTTGCCGTATTCGCTTTTTAATTTCTCCGGGGTCATCGGTAATGTGTGCAGTTGTACTGTTTCCCAAACATTCATGCCAATATCTATCAGGTCGGGCAGTATGCTGGTTATGTCGCCACAGGAATGAAACCATACAGGTTTACCGCAACCTTTCGCCAACGCGAATAATGCGGCGTACCGTGGTTTAAGGTATCTTCCCCACTGTTCAGGCGAAATCATTAATCCTCGTTGGGTAGCAAAATCATCACCGATAGAATAAATATCCAGTGTGTCGCCGCATACATCCAGCATTTGGGCAGAATAGGAATAAACATGCTGAAATACCTGTTCCAGTGCCGCCTCGAATATTGCCGGTTCGGTGCTCATCTTCACCATCGCTTCTTCCATACCCATTAATTCACAAACCTGGCAAAACAACGGTTTCCAGTATGGGCCGCGGGTGGCGTATTCTTTACTTAACTCACCCGCCATTTTTCTGGCATCAGTAAAGTTGTATAAAGCGGGATTCGGCCATTTAAATTTTTCTATCTCTGCCACGGTTGATGCATCGGCCAATGGGTACATATGCGCTGTGCCGTAATCATTGCCGGTTACAGTGCCCCATTCAGAAAGCGCTGTACCACCCGCGGATACCGGATATTCGCCACCATATGACCATGCCGCCACCAACCGCCCATCAATCCCCAGACGGTCCAACACTGCCCCTTCATCTATCGGCATATTCAAATACCCGGCAATATCCGGCAAGTTCTCAATACAAATAGCATCCACAGATATTCTATCAGTATCCTCATGCCGAATAACCGCCAACTGCCGTTCTTTATGTGTCATCATTATTTTTTTCTTATTTTTCGTATGAAATCGATTTCTTGCATTTGACAATAATTTTTAAATTTGGCATTTTTAATTTTTAATTTTTTCCCCTATCACCGCCAGCGAATGCTGTCTATCAGCAGTGTTCGGTCGCCCATTTCAAAGAATAGTGCATCTGATGTTTTTATGTTTATTACATCGTCAAGTGGTAATGTATATTCTGTCCATTTCGCGGGGAATATTTTATCTGCTGGCACCAGGGTGTATTTTGTATAGTTATTACTGGGGATATCCAACCAGTAAAATGTGTTGAAGGTAAGGTAAACATCAATAGGTCCCGGTTTGCCGTCACCTTTAAGGAAAAAGCGGATTTCGCGGGGGTTTTTCCATAAAAACGGTTCAATATTCAGGAATTGCACAGTGCCATCGTGAAATGGTTTTACTGATGCTGCCACTTTACCTTCCGCGACATCATTAGTGATGAAAGATGGTGTGCCATTGGGGATAAATAAATCGCTTTTATCTTCAAAATCCATCAGCATTTTTGGGTAGTTAGCGTTTTCCATACCAATGCCTAATTTAGAAGGCTCAATATATTGCGGGGTATTAGCCATACCGCCAAAATCTCTGGTTTCAAATTGTGCAAGGCAATAAAACGGTATGTTAATCGCGTATACCGGTATTTCACATTCATACATATTTGTGAGACCGATTTTTGTTGCCGGGGTGCGATGCCATGTGCGACCCATCCAGTGACCGGGTTTACCATAGCTATACATTACATCAGCAAATAAAACAGGTAATGTTGAATCTACATTAAATTTATAAATTAAATGGCCATTCCGGTTAATAATCTTCCCTTCAGATATTTTTGGTGGAGGCGGACCGTTGCTTTGCCAGTAATACCCCCAACTGGGTGAACCGCGATATTCGTTTCTGCTGGTGTTGGCGTGGTATCGATTCGGCGCGACGGAAAGCATTTTTGGGCAATTCAATTTTGAATACATCTCAATTAATCCGTCTAAAGAAGCGAAGTAATCTGTTAAGGCAGATGCTATAAAGATAGGTTTGCTGCCATATTTCGCATAGGCAGATGGTGCGTACATCTCATAATATTTTCTACTTTTAATTAATGATGGGCCATCACCGCTCATCCCTTTTTCATCCGCGTAATAACCGGTACCATGCCATAACACATATGCACAGGGGCGGTCATCAATGGCATGCAACAACGCGGTTACATACCCACCCCATGAATAACCCATAATCAAGGTGCGATTAACATCAACCTCGGGTCGGCTTTGCATATAATCAAGGGCGCGGGTAAGGGCGACAACATGCTGGTATATCCAACTGTCACTCGGGTTATCGGTGAAATCACTGGCAAAATTCACCCCGCCGATTGAATCTTTTTTTTGCTGGTCTTTATTACCACTTGGCGCACTTATAGAAAATCCAACCATTCCTACTGCGGATTCTTCTTTGCGCGTTTCGGCCCCCTGGAATCGTACTGTTAATACCCCCGGAAGTTTCTTACCCGTTTTTGGATAACAAAAATAGCCAAAAACACGGATTCCCGGTGTGCTGGTGAATCGTACTTCTTCAATTACGGTATTTCCATCTTCTTTATGGCTGAGTATTTCCGGTTCTAACGGAACAGAATGAATTGCTGTTAAATCAAAAATGCCTATTTTACCAGTTGGTATTACAGCTTTTTTTTGCTCAGCAGGTATACTGATGGTGGGTATCATTAATAGAGTTATCATCACCAGTATTAAAAATTTCATATTCATTATTTTAAATTTATTCATATTTCACCTGTTTATCGTTGTTCGAAATTTAATATTTATAATTGTGTCACCGCATTTGTTATACTTTATCTTAAATACGATTTATTGTACAGATTATACCTGATTTATACCATCTGCGGATTGCAAATTAAACATAAAGTATACCTAACCCAAATAAATTGGACAAGTCGAGTAGAGAGCTCCATACTTTTGTTGCA
>CAZNLA010000530.1:0-3882 GCA_964573385.1 uncultured bacterium | reverse complement strand
CGCGGACCACCTGTTGCAATAGCGGGATATCGTCATAGGAAAGTATCGGGCTGACGATTTCCGCGCGCAGGTGGGCAGGTACGTTAGTTAAGCTTCCGTCAGATACGACGGTCCAGGTCTTTCCACTTTCGTCTATTACCTTGTAGGCGTCAAAGCTGCTTTGCTCTACCGTTCCACCCACCACGCTTTTTATGGCATTCGCCACTTCGTTCCGGGTTCTTCCTATCGTTTCTAGTTCGATACCAAAGCAGATTTCGTTGATTGTTACTGGCATCAGGTGCCTCCTTTGTTTCCCACACTTTATGTGTGTTTTTAACACCCAATTAATCACTCTTTTGCCGAACTATTTCAAGTGTTTTTAGCTATTTTATTATCTTTTTTCAAAACAAATTCAATCTATTTATGTCCAACTGCCAGAAGGAGTTATTGCTGTTGAATTAGTCCGATTATTTAATTGCACCGTCGGGTTCCACTCATCTGAAGTTAATTCCAAATCAGAGTTAACCCCGGCACTCCAAACATCGTTGGCAATGCAAAAAGCACCCCCGGCCACAATTAAACCTTTTGCTGACATAAGGGTAGTGCCAGCGCTGACTCCCTCATAAGCATCAACCAAATCAGTCCATCCTTGGTTAACACCACCAGTTTCAGTAAAATCACTTCGCACAATATTAAACGCTACCAACCCGCGACCGGTCACCTTGATATTGCCGTAACTATTACTTCCAATTTGCGCATTAAGGAATGCCCGATTTCCTGTTACTTCCAAATCTACCCCGGTAGCATAGATCCCTTCATAATGGTTTCCTGCAACTATATTATTTACTACCTTGCCACCAGATGATGAATTATTTCTAATGCCATACTCACCGTTTCGATAAGCGCAGCAATTCGACACAGCGCTGAAATAGCTCAATTTGATAGTGATGCCGGTTGAAAAACAATGTTCGGCATGGCATGAATCAATTCGGTTAAATCCACCATTCTCGAAAGTAATGCCTTCGCCATAAGCACCGGTTACAAAGATATTTGTCACTTCGGAACGGAAGGCATTTTTCAGGATAACAGCTTCCTTCCAACCATTGGGTGATTGGTTGGCACGGTTCCCATCAATCCGTAAATTGCTGATAGTAATGCCATAATCTTTACCGCTGGCGGCATGCTGATTGGTTATTAATGCGAAACCAGTACTTGCTTGATTCTTTAATTTAATAAGGGTTGCTTCCCCCTGACCCTCCAAAACAGTATATGAAGGCAAAACAATAGACCCAGATAATGTGAAAGTACCTTCAGAAAGCAAAACCCGTCCACCAGCAGAAAGCGACCCCAGCACAGCATTTATAGCGGTCTGGTCATCTGTTCCGCTGCAGACTACATCAGCCATCTGCTTTGATGACGGCATAGCATCATGGGCAGCAATTATTAAAGTCGCAGTTCGTCGTCCCACTGTAGCTCCAGTCTCAATACCGTTCAACTTTACTTTATCAGTAGCATTCATAAAACCGGCCTGTTCAGTTGTTGCCGGAGAATGGGCGTCACCAACTGCAACAAGATGCTGGCGCCAGTCAATAACATCCTGAGCAGACAGCATGCCGGAAACCACCGGGACAACAGTATTATCACTTCTATCAAAATTGAATACCGCCACCGTCGTCCTGCTGAGCGCCTGCGCTGGCATCGGGTCATCAGCAGTATCGTGGGTTTGTAAAAATGCCAACCATTGTTCCCGCTCTGCCGTCGCTTCACCGGTAATCGGATTCACCAGTGTATTGTCCTGCGCAACACCAACTACCATGCATAATAATTCCAGCCAAATCGGGTCAATACCTGAATTTTTCTCTGGATCATAATTTAAAGTCGCTGCCGGCACATTTACCAGACGACCTTTGCAATAAACTTTACCGTCAGTGAAAGTAACAACAGACCCGTCAACAGTCGGTTCAAGACCAGCGGCGATGGCGCCTTGAATGATGATATTATCGAAAATCTGCTTATTCGCATGATTGATAATATCTTGCAATTCGTTTAATTCAGACTCCAGCAAATCCCGGTCTTCGCGGAATAATACCTGTTCATACTTTTTTGCCGGGTCGAAAGTATCTGTAGAAGTAACCATTTTTGCTCCTTATATTTCAGATGACATATTCGCGAATCCAACAACGGGTGCCGGCAGGTTGATGGCAGGCAATGATCTCAGTTAGATTCTCAATACACGTAATGCTATCCACATAATAAATCCCCAGGTTATGCTCTGGTCCGGGCAAGCGCTGCTGGTTTAAACGACAGCGACGATTAAGCCGCATCACCTGGGTGTGGGTTTCAATTATAGTGCCTTGCAAACCGGATGCCGTTAATTCGCGATAGAGTGCAGGATGAGTTCCCTGGCGTCGGTATTTTTCCAATGCTTCTATCATCCCCAGACGTTGGCGATCTGGATCACCGGTGGGATCATAATCATATCCAACTAATGCTGACAGATAAATTAGGAAATCCGGCGGGCAAGCAGCGGGGGATGATAATGTTGGAAGTTTTTTAATTGCCAGCAGCAGTTCATCAGCAGTAATGCCAATCACCTGTAAGAATATATCCAAATCACCGGTAGTATCTTCCAGTATATATAGTTCCGGCAACAAGGCACATAAACGTTCTGCAAAAGATATACTCATTAATTCACCTCGCGCATGGTAAGGTTTACCGTTCCAATGGTTGCCAATTCACGGGCATTAAGGACGACATCATTGTCAGGTTGGTGCATAGCCACGTGACTGACCCCCTCCACACCATCCAGTAAGGCGACCAGATCCGAGTAATATACTGATTTCCCAAAACTCTGCTTTTCAAATGCGAAATAATCTTCCAATATTTGCTGTGCCCGCAACCTTACCGTTTCTGCTTGCTCACCGGGATAATAATACAAATCAGCCTGCACCGGCACCGCGCGATAGACGGGGTCATCAAGGGAAACTTCTACCGTAACCATCCGGCGCATACCAAGGAATGCTTGCAGCGAATCTTTAAGTATTGGCGATGCAATCCCGCCTCCTTCCGGAGCGATAATGACCCGAACCGAATAAACCCGCATATCAGCATCGTCGTTTAAATCGAGAATCTGTGCTTTGGCCACACCGGGGAACCCTTCGCATAATGCCAGGTAATCAGCTTTTGTAACCGCTTTCCATGTAGAACGCACTGTACTGGGTGCAACCAGCCGTGCGTGGTCCATTGTTTCCGCATCCGCGCCACCGGTAGCGGGGATAGGATTGGTTACCAACACCGTCAAAGCATTCCCGTTAATCATGATTGGCATCGGTAATTCCGTTATTCTGTCTGGCGCCAGATTTCCGGCAGGTCCATTGGTTACCAAATAACTGGCAGTAATAGTTTGACCCAAAGCCGGAACAACACCAGCCTTGCCATCACCGAATCGCAATACCGTCCGATCCAAACCATCGCGGTCAATGCGGACATATTTATCCGTCGGACCGCTATCCGCGAAATGTTCCACTGGCAGCCAGTCAACACCATCAATAGTAATCGATACTGAACCATGGGCAATGTTCTCTTTACTTAAGATGTATTGCTGCAGGATTTGTCCGGTTGCCTGCATCACATCTGTCTGACGTGTTCCCTGACAGGCATTTACTTCCCCAGCAGTCTGTCCCATGGTCAGGACGAGGTCGGACATGGTCTCGAATGTTATGGCATCGATATTACCATCTGCTTTGGTTGTGCATACAGTCTTTGCCGGGATGATAATCTGCGCTGCTGCAGGTTGCGCCAGGGTAAAGCGCAATCTGGTAGTAGCACTCACCGGTCCATGCAGTTTATAGCTTATCAACGAACATAAATCGATGATACTTTGCCGTCTCCGTGCGGTGGGTA
>CAZNLA010000529.1:0-3887 GCA_964573385.1 uncultured bacterium | reverse complement strand
TCTTAACACCAATACCATCAAGCTCTTGCGGCATCCCCTGGCTTTTCCAGTTATTTACAGTTTTATCCCACCAACTTGCCCATTCAACAATTGGCAAACGGTCTTCCGGCATTTCACCATGTAACACTTTGTAAAATCTCGATAAACTATTTTCAGTCATCATAAAACCTCGTTAATAAATTTAGTTCCACCGCAATTCCTCCCGGTATGAGAGGGGCTGGCTATTAATCTGTTTTTTAATAATAAAAAAACAGACAGGTAATAATTTAACTGTCTGTTTGATAGTTACTTACAACGTTACAACATTCCCGCCTGAACTGCCGGAATTTATTACTGCACTTACGAATTCAATGGTTTTTAATCCGCATTCTGCCGGAGTAATAGCTTTCTCTTCGCCACGAATTGCGGCAATAAAATTAGCTGTCTCACCCAAATATGGGTCATCTGTTGTAGTAACAATCTCTGTTTCTGTCTTCTCACCATTAACATATGTGAAAATAGCGTCATTCGCACTGGTGAAATCGGCGGTAACATTTTCGCAAATTACCGAAAACTTAGAAATCCATTGCATGGGAATTGCGTTATTACTGCCAACTATACTGCCCAAACCACCTGATTTAAATAGAATTGATGATACGCTTGTATCTTCCACTGTATAATCTGGTATATGCTGATGACTGGTATTTGAGGTGAACGCGGTGACTTTATCCGGCAGACCCATAAAATATATTGCCATGTCATAATTATGGATAATCTGTTCGAATACCTGACCACCACTTTTATTTATATCGCGCCACCACGGTGTATGAAGTGAATTACATACAAAACTGGCTGTATATAATGTCGGTTTTCCGGCAGTCCCGTCCATTAACATTTTTTTAAGTTTTTTTACCGCGCCACCGAACCGTTGATGATATCCTACCTGTGATACTGTTCCGGCTTGCTTAATAGCATTAACCATAGATTTAGCCCGGTCAGTGTTAATTGCTATCGGTTTTTCTAAAAAAGTATGAATACCTTTTGCGGCGGCGGCCTCTACCTCTCCGTTATGGGCAAAGGGAGGCAGGCATACATAAACAGCGTCCAGGCTGGTATTGTCATACATTGTCTTCCAGTCAGAAAAAATGGCGGTTGGTGCAGGTAATGACTTTGCTAAATTACTGGCAGTTTCAATATTCGCATCACAAATTGCAATTATATTTACCCCATCAATCATTTGCAGGTTTTTGCTATGGACACCACCCATATAGCCGGCACCAATAATCCCAATATTCAGCATGATATTACCTCAATAATTTATTCGATATTATCTGATAATTCGTATTGATTTTTATTAGCGGTTAATAATGATATCTGCCGGTCTAACCATTCACGCATTCTGAAAAATACTGTTACTGCGGCATCATGTTCCTGCGGTTCCAGGGAATATTGCGCGGTATCCAACTGATCGACTATTTGCGCGAAGGTCATTAATAAATCAGATCCGTTCATGGTGATATTGGCGTTTTTCTTCATCTTGGCATATTCGGGATCCATCATTATTTTGCGCACTTCCGCGGTAGATATTGAATCATCATTTTTTACAGCGCGTACTGCCCGTCTCACATCGCCCGGTTTTGCAGCTACTTCAATGGCCATATCTGCCAATTCCACCTGGTCTTCACGTGGTAATCGTACTACTTCTGCCAACGATTCGGTGGGCAAATTAGCGCCGGGTCTGTTTTCTGCTTTTAATCCGATGCGCAGATTTTCCGCCTTTTCAGTCCGGTCTATCATGCTGCGTGGTATGCCCAGGGCTTCTGATATTCGCTCCGGTGTCCAACTTTGTCGCAACATTTTATTGATTGCGCGAAATCGGTCTTCTTTTGTTAAGGCTACACCATGTCCAAGGTTTGCCTTTACCGCAATAGCAAAACAGTTTTCTAACGGTTCATCGACGTATTGCACACCAATTGTATAAATCTGTGCTCTTTTTGCTGCTTCTACACGGTGCCAACCGTCAATTAACTTACGGCTTTCGCGGTGAACAAGCACCGGTGGCCAAATTACTTCGCGAAACAGCAAAGCGTAATGCTCAACAACTTTCTGGTCAACACCTTCATGCCGTGGGTTTAATGACCGATCGCAGATTATATCGTTAACGTTAATTTTATCCATTTATTTACCATTTCAATAGGATTATTCTATTATTCAGTCAGATAATTCCACACTATTGGGAAAAACCTCTTTCATTCGTTCGCCCACAACATCACGATTATTTGCGGGTGCTTCTTCTATATGTTCCGGTGGTGGTGTTAATTCTATTTCCTGTTTCTGTGGTTGCACTTCTACCGTTTGGGTTAGGGCTTCTATTTTATCCAACTCAACTTTTATAAAAAGAGGTTTTCTGAAAAATGTTGAAATACATTTGTCGCACATCTCTTTAACTTTTGGCCGTTCTATTACCTGGTCACGGGCAAACGCGCTGGGGGTATTAAGGGTTAAAGTATCGCCATTTAAATCGCTGGGGACAACTTTATCCATCACAATAGATTTCATCTTCTCTAATTGCGGGTTTTTACTCATCCAGTCCAATAATGCCGGCCAACGTTTGCGGATATCACCGATGGTTAATTCACCACTCATTGGAATATCCTGCTCAACCGGTGCTGTTACTGGTTGCTGAGGTTTTGGTGCCGGTTCGGTATTTGCAGTAGACTGCGTCACAGGTTCTGTATATATCGGCGGTTGTGATACTGGTGCCGGAGCCGGTGCTGGCCTGGGCTGGTATACTGGTTTTGGCGCAGATTGGATAGGTGCCTGTTGCGTCATCTGCCCGACAGATTCGTCGGCCATAATACGCAGGAAACTTAATTCCAATGCTAAGCGTTGTTGGCTGTTCCAACGTAATTCATTTTCCGCTTCGCATAATAATGAAATAGCGCGCATAACAGCATACTGATTGGTTAATGATGCTAATTTTGCCATTTCCGTGCGTTGTTCATCAGTAAATTCTATCAGGCTATCACGACCTGCAATTATAACCCGTAATAAGTTGCGCCAATGCTGTACTAATTCGCCAACTAATTGGGGTACATCTTTGCCTTCTGACATAACTCTGTCTAACAAACTAAAAAGCTGAGGTGCATTTTTTGTTAATACAACGTTGCCAAACTCTATCAGTAAATCAAGGTCAATACCGCCCAGAATATCGCGGACATGATGCGCGGTAATATGCTGTCCGGCGTAGGACGATGCCTGGTCAAGCAGACTTAACGCATCACGCATACCGCCATTTGCCGACCGGGTCAGCAACTGTAATGCTTCATCTTCAATTGTCCAATTCTCTGCTTCTGCCACAAATCTCAACCTGCCCACAATATCCTCGCGGGTTATACGGTGAAAGTCAAAACGCTGGCAACGGGACAAAATTGTTGCGGGCAATTGATGCGGGTCTGTTGTACATAAAACAAAAACAACATGTGCCGGTGGTTCTTCCAATGTCTTCAGAAATGCATTAAATGAATCCCGGGTTAACTGGTGAACCTCGTCAACAATATAGAATTTCTTTCTCAATTCCACCGGCGGGTAGTTAACCTGCTCGCGCAAATTGCGAATATCATCAATATTTCTGTTACTGGCAGCATCAATTTCTATAACATCCAATGCAGTGCCGGTACGTATAGATACACAAAAGTTACATACATCACACGGTTGTTCTGTGGGTCCATTAACGCAATTAACCGCTTTCGCCAATACTCTTGCAGTACTTGTTTTTCCGGTGCCACGAGGGCCACAGAAAAGATATGCATGAGAAACGCGGTCGCTGTGAATTGCATTTGCTAATGTATGTGTCACGTGCTGTTGACCAATTAAATCGTCAAACCCACGGGAACGGTATTTTCGGT
>CAZNLA010000528.1:0-3890 GCA_964573385.1 uncultured bacterium | reverse complement strand
CCTTTTTCCTATATACTTATTTTAACAAGTTGGAAATAACAGATAAAAAGGAAGTAACTTATAAAAAAACCGATTTATTATTGTCAATCAATGATATTGTAAAAAATGACGCTAACTGAAAAATGAACCCGCCACTTCGCGAAAAATCCGATATGATGGCAATAAGAAAAGGTTTGGCTGACGGTGTTATTGATATTATAGCCACTGACCATGCACCGCATACAACTGCTGAGAAAAGTAAAGGGTGGGCAGGCGCACCTTTTGGTATAACCGGTCTTGAAACATCTTTTCCACTTATATATCAGTTAGTACAAAATGGTGAGATACCTTTTGATTTTTTAAGTAATATATTTTCAATTAAACCAGAAAAGATATTATTCAAAGAAAAAAAAGTTAACACAGGATTGGTTTTAATTGATTTACAAAAAAAATGGACAGTGGAAAAATTTTATTCAAAATCAACTAACAGTCCATTTATTGGTCGTCAGATGACTGGTAAAGTAATTTTTACAATTAATAAAGGGAAAATAATAACCGCCGACGGGGCAGTAATTTTTTAAATATAAATGGGGAAAAACATGCAGGCAAAGTTAATATTAAGTGATGGCACTGTTTTTATAGGGCAGTCAATTGGGGCCGAGTCAACAAATATTGGTGAAGTTGTTTTTAACACTTCAATGACCGGTTACCAGGAAATGTTGACTGATCCCAGTTATCGCGGTCAGATACTTAATCTTACATATCCGATAATCGGTAATTATGGCGTTAATATAGACGATTGGGAATCAAATGACATACAGGTTCGCGGATTAATTGTTAAGCAATTGTGTGACAGGCACAGTAACTGGCGGTCAAACGATGCTTTGGATACCTTTCTTGTTAAAAATAATATTCCGGGGATAGCCGGTATTGATACCCGGATGTTAACACGAATTATCCGTTCTCATGGTGTTATGATGGGTATTATCAGTGGCGAAGACATATCAGTAGATGAATTGAAAGCCCGTCTTTCCTCGGCACCTGATTATGGATTAACTGATTATGTTAAAGAAGTATCTGCCGGTCGTGTATACCCATGGGATGAAAAAGTGCAGGAACCATATGACAAGATGGAACGCTTTATAGCAAACCCACCTTTGAAAATTACGGTTGTTGATTACGGTGTTAAACGAAATATTTTACGACTATTATCATCACGTGGTTGCGATGTCCGCGTTGTACCGTGTGACGCGTCTGCTGAAGAGATCTTATCCGGAAATCCGGATGGATTAGCTTTTTCTCCGGGACCGGGAGATCCGGCAAATCTCGGTTATGCAATTGATAACATGCGTGAAGTAATAAAAGCGGGGAAACCTATTCTTGGTATCTGTTTGGGGCATCAATTGATGGCATGGGCATTCGGTGGCAAAACATTTAAATTAAAATTTGGTCACCGTGGTAGTAATCATCCTGTTAAAGACCTGGTGAGAGAAGGCGCCATTCATATAACCGCACAAAACCATGGTTATGCGGTTGATGCTGAAAGTATCAAAGATTCCGGATTGAAGGTTTCTCATATCAACCTTAACGATGGTACGGTTGAAGGGATGACTCATGAAAGTTTACCTATTATGACAATGCAATTTCATCCGGAAGCAAGTGGCGGACCACGGGATACCGAGTATATGTTTGATGAATATATTCGCTTAGTAGATAAACACCGGGTTGCCAGATGACTTTTCGCAAATCCAGGATGATAAATAAAGATTTTCATCCTATTGTTATGGTTATGGCAGAGAAAGACAATCATTTATTACTTTGCCAACTTGCAAAAGGTGAATATGCCGGTTATTGGCTGTTGCCATCAATGACATTAGAAAATGGGTTGCAGCATACTGCAGAAAAAGTTATTACCGAAAAACTAAATACTACTGCTGAAACATTAAAAATGATATGTGTATCAGAAGAAAAAGATTTTTCGTTAAATCAAATATATAGATTTATATTTACTGCGCGTTTAACTGATGAACCGGACTGTTCGAACGAGAATAATTATTTTCAATGCAGATGGTTTAGCCGGGTAGCAGCAGGAGAAATGTTGGAAGAAAAAGATGCCGTGCCAAAAATTGGAATTATGGCAATTATACAAAAATGGGCGAATAACGAAGAGTTACCATTATTTGTAGAGTTCGATGATAACATGATCTGTCCATGTGGATCAGGATATGGATATCGTGGATGTTGTGGATGGGATTTAAAATAAAAGGTGAAGTTAATGAATTATACCGGTTTTAAATTTAATAATAAAAGTCTGGCATCCATGTCTATAGGTTGCATGCGCTTTCCTGATAGAAGTGTTGCGGCAGAGATAATTAACAAGAGTGCGGAATATGATGTTGTATATTTAGATACATCTCCCATGTATTGCTATAAAAGTGAAGAAGATAATACTGAAACCTGGACCGGTGCCGCAATTAAAGGTAATAGAGAAAAATTTATTGTATCCGCTAAATGTTCACCAGGGAATGGTGGAAATGAAATTGGTGAATATGATAAAGCGCGCGGATTTTCTGTCAATTCCGCGGATAAAGTAAGGGGTCAGATAGAACAGTCTTTAAAAAGACTGAATGTTGATTATTTTGATTGCTATCAATTATGGGCCGCGCATGTCCCGTTAATATTTGACGAAGCATTAAAACCCAACGGTTGGATGGAAGGCGTATTAAAAGCACGGGAAGAAGGTATATTTAAACATCTTGGTATTACCGGTCATGCAGATTCAACTGAAATCAAACGCTGGGTAGATTCCGGTTATTTTGAAATGATTACAGTACCATATAATATTATTGATAACTCACGTGAGGAAGGAATTAAATACGCTTTGGATAAAGGTTTAGCGGTAATAGCAATGAATCCACTGGTCGGTGGGTTAATGGGCGGTGCCAGTGAACCATTATCTCAGCAAATGGCTGATATGCAGGTAGAATCTGCTGTTGATTTGGCGTTAAGATATGTTGTTTCAATACCTGGTGTTTCCGCATTATGTGGTATGACAACAGTAGACCATGTATCCATAGATGTAAAATCTGTCAGCAAAGATTTGTGGAATCCTGATGCAAGAAATATAGTTCGCGACAGATTAAATACATTTATGGGTTCCGCGGAAAATATATGCACAGAATGTAAATATTGCATGCCATGTCCACAGGATATTAATATTCCGGGAATATTAAGTTTACGTAATTATTATAACGTTTTAAAATTAGAATCTGCCGCAAATGAATATAGAAACAGATATTCATGGTGGGGTGACAGTTGGAAAGCAGACAGGTGTGTTAGTTGTGGTGTATGTGAAAGCAAATGCCCCAACAGTTTACCGATTAGTAAATTAATGAATGAGATTACTGAAACATTCAGATGATCAAGAACATAAAGGATAAGGTATTGTTATGCCCTTAAGAACAGATTTGCATAAAGTAATGGTTATCGGTTCAGGCCCAATTGTAATTGGCCAGGCTGCTGAATTTGATTACGCAGGAACACAGGCTTGTCGTTCATTGCGTGAAGAAGGATTATCAGTAGTGTTAGTTAACAGTAATCCGGCTACAATTATGACTGATATGAATATGGCCGATAAAGTTTATGTTGAGCCATTAACAGTTGAGTTCCTGACAAGAATAATCGCAAAAGAACGTCCAGATGGACTGTTACCAACATTGGGTGGTCAGACAGGACTTAACCTTGCGACCAAATTAGCTAAAAAGGGTGTTCTTGATGAATATGGTGTTGAACTGTTAGGAACACCGTTAGAGTCAATTGAAAAAGCGGAAGACCGTGAACATTTTAAAAATCTGATGCAGGAAATAGGTGAACCGGTTCCGGAATCAGCGATTGCAGAAAATTTCCAGGAT
>CAZNLA010000527.1:0-3906 GCA_964573385.1 uncultured bacterium | reverse complement strand
AGCCAAACGGGTTGAATATTAATACCAATTGCGGTGCGACATATCCACAGGTAGTGGGAGATTTCGCCAAAGCAATCGGTGCGGATGCCGGGTTATCATTCGATGGTGACGCGGACAGATTGCTGATGTCTGATGAAATGGGAAATGTTATAGACGGCGATTATATTATGGCGATGACGGCGCGCGACTTGCTAAGCCAGGGGAAACTTGCCGGTAATATGGTAGTGGGTACTGTCATGAGCAACCTTGGACTGGAACGCGCGTTAGATAGTATGGGATGCAAGTTAATACGGACCCAGGTTGGTGACCGGTATGTATTGGAAGAAATGCAGAAATTAGGCGCGGTTATAGGTGGTGAACAGTCCGGCCATATAATTTATCTTGACCATGCCACTACCGGCGATGGATTAGTAACAGCGTTAATGATGTGTAATATGTTAAAAAGAGACGGCAGGAAAATCTCTGAATTATCAAAAGTTATGGAATCTTTCCCACAGAAACTGGTAAACATTACCGTTAAGTCAGTTAAGGGATGGGAAGAAAAAAACGAGATAGCAGAAGCTGTCGCACTTGCCGAAGCAGACCTTGGCCGGGAAGGACGCGTTTTAGTACGTGCCAGTGGAACAGAACCAAAATTGCGAATTATGATTGAAGCACTCTGCGAAGATAAAGTAGAAAAATGGTCAAATTATATCGCAAAAGTTGCAATATCTGTGTTAAAATAGAATAAAAGCAGGTATTAAGCCGTTAGTAATAAAATCCTTACAAAAATCAGGATTTAGGTTAAGTTTTTATATGGGTCACTTCGACAGGCTCAGTGACCACATCTGAAAACTGAAAACTTGTCCAATTTATTTGAGTTATGGATTTATAGTTTATTTTTTTGAAATAGGGTGAAGTCGAAGATTTTGTCAATTTAATTTTAATTTTTAATCATTAATTTTTAATCACTCTTCTCTCTTCAAAAAAGGAGGTAAGCTGATGACTGATAAAAATAAATTTACCGGATTTACAATCGTTGAAAGAATCGAACATACTGCGGATTTGGCAATAGCGGTCCGTGGCAAAACCGTTGCCGATGTTTTCTCGGCAGCGGCAGCAGAGATGTTCAATTTAATGACTGTATCACCAGAAAAAATTACTATTCGCCGTCGGATAGATGTTGATTCAACAGATAGTGCTGGTTTACTGGTGGATTGGCTAAATGAGTTAATATATCTTCACGAAACTGCGGGTGAAACATATACCGAGTTCGTAATAGAAGAAATATCTGAAGATTCCATGATTGCAACAGTTGGTGGTGGCAAAACAGTACAAAAAAAACGTACTATTAAAGCCGCGACTTATCACCAGTTGCGACTGGATATCGATGATGATTGCGTTACAGCGCATCTTGTTTTTGATGTGTAAATAAAAATATTGAGACAATATTGATAATCCAAAGAAGGAAGTTGGCATGGGAAACAGTTGGTTAATGACTCTGGTAAAATATAACAATGATTTTATCAATAAAACTAATATTGATAAAATTGTTGCTATTGGTGAATCAATTGGTTTTGATGGATGCCATGAAAATCCTGTCATTCTGTTTTATAAAAAACATGATCGTTTTGATTTTAAAAATTATTATGAAGCACTTGATACTAAAGATAATATTCGTCTAAAAGAATATTTTTTATCAAAACTAATTTGTTATAACGATTATGGTGTATATTTATCCTTTAAGGCGACTAAAAAATCTCATAAAATAACGTTAGATTTTTCTTGCAGTTCATTTTTAAAAAATAAAGATTTTCTGATGAGAATAATTGAGTTTTACTCGCTGATATCTGATGAAATAGCACCTGATTATGGATATGCGGAAGATGAATGGTCGGCTGAGTTTTATGTTGATAAAATGAGAGGTAAGAGTTCTAATTTCTCATCTTATTATAATAAAATATTCAATCAAAATTTCAAGGCAATGAAAAATAATAAGCCAGTGCCGTATCTATTCTGGTGTAATTATTTTCCAATCTCTTATTATCAAAATGTTATGAATTATTTTGATAATAAAATTATAATCAAAACTGATATTCGAAAAAATGGTGTTTTAGTTTATCTGGGTAATAACGCTGATGAAGCATACTTTGCTACGTTAGGAAAAGATAAACGGTATCATTATTTATGATGATACTATTCGTAAATTTTGCTTACAGCATTAATTAACTATGTTGCAAGTTAAATATTTTAGTTAAAAATGGAAAAAAAATGGAGAGAACAGATTTTCAACAGGTGGCAGAAAACATATTTGAACTGCCAACTACATTGCGTAAGACAATGCGCGTACCAGCAAGGATATACGCCGATGAGGGTATCCTGGAATCCGCGCTTGCTGACAAAGGGATAGAACAGTTAATTAACACCACATCCCTGCCGGGGGTGTGCAGGTATACACTTGCCATGCCGGACATACACCAGGGATATGGCCCACCCATTGGCGGTGTTATTCCACTTCGCGAGGATACCGGGGTAATATCGCCGGGAGCAACCGGGTATGATATAAATTGTGGCGTGCGGTTGCTGGCGTCGGATATTGACGCGCAATCGGTAATGCCAATAATGGAAAAAATCGTCAATGGTCTGTATAACGCGGTACCAAGCGGCGTTGGTCGTGGTAGCGATATTAAACTGTCTGACCGCGAAATGGCAAAAGTATTGGAAACCGGTTCGCGTTGGGCTATTCAAAACGGGTATGGTGACCGCGATGACCTGGACCATACTGAAGAACATGGACATATGACCATGGCAGATGCCGCGGCTATCAGCGAACCTGCCATTAACCGCGGACGCGGACAATTGGGAAGTTTGGGGTCAGGTAATCATTTTGTTGAAGTAGGAATGGTGACAGATATTTATGATACTGTTGCCGCCAACAGTTTTGGAGTGTTCGAAGGCCAACTGGTAGTATGGATTCACACCGGATCCCGCGGATTGGGACATCAAATATGCACAGATTATGTGCGCGGTATGCAAAAAGCTATTAAAAAATATGAAATAGAATTACCGGATCGCGAATTGGTTTGTACACCATTTAACTCGACGGAAGGGCAGGAATATTATTCCGCCATGTCCGGCGCGGCCAACTTCGCCTGGGCAAACCGTCAGGTATTGTCACAATTCATCCGCGAAGCTATGAATAAAATGTTGGCTGGCACAGTGAAAAACCGTGATTTCAGGCTGATATACGACATTGCCCATAATATAGTAAAGCGCGAGGAATATGAAATAGATGGTGTAAAAACCCCGATAATTATTCACCGCAAAGGGGCAACCCGCGCATTCGGCCCCGGCAGTGTTGACATCCCCCGTGATTATCGCGATGTCGGCCAACCGGTACTGGTACCCGGAGACATGGGAACCTGTTCGTATGTATTAGTCGGAACCGAAAAAGCAAAAGAATCATTCTCATCATGCTGCCACGGTGCCGGCAGAAAAATGAGTCGTGCCGCGGCAATAAAAAATATTGACGGTTACGAATTACAGCAACGCCTTAAACAACAGGGAGTAATGGTACGCGGCGGTGGCAAATGGGAAGAACTGGCAGAAGAAGCACCCGAAGCATATAAAGATGTTGAAACAGTGGTGAATGTAATGCACAATGCCGGTATTGCCCGCAAAGTAGCCAGAACAGTACCATTAGGGGTGATTAAAGGGTAAAAAAATCATTGATCTATTTCTACCAATACAATAGCAGGCTGTTATTGATATAAAATGATATATATCAATAACAGTCACCTTCTTGGGGAGCCGGGCTGCGACCCTGTTCCAAACTGTGACTGTAACTGATATAGTATTTCTTCTTTTGATAAGTATTAATCAATAATAAAAAAATCTCTGCATATATAAAACAGCCTACCAATAACT
>CAZNLA010000526.1:0-3907 GCA_964573385.1 uncultured bacterium | reverse complement strand
ATGATGAACTTTTTTTATCTATTCTTGCGGCATCAAAACTAAAACTATATACAGTTCCGGGACGTGGGTTAACCGGTCCTGTCACCGATGCGTTCCATTTCTGATCCCAATTCCCCAACACATTAAATATCTCACCTTTACCACCGGTCATATTCTGGTTTGCCGGCAAAGCTATACTGAAAGCAGAACTGCTTTCAAATGGTGCAATAACTCCTTTTGTTAATATGAATGCTATAGGTTTATCCAACGGAAGGTCAGCGGAGTTCCCGTCATTAATCGCAATTTTAGATTTATCCGGAGAAGCAATTCGCACTACCGGTTTGGCAGAAATAAAGGTGACATTAGCAGTATCACCGGTATATTTTTTTCCTTCGTCTGATGTTAATTTGGATAAGCTAAAAGTTACAATGTTATCTGTCACCACGACATTTTTAATTGATATTCCTTTAGGCAAAGTGCGTATGCGTAAGCGAGTATCAACATCTACTTTTGGCATTAACACATAACCACCATTATCACTATCCAGACCTATCCATGTTCCATCATCAGTTCTCCCAATCCAATCACTTACTTCACCATCTTTTGTTTTCAGAGTATTTGTTTTCCATGCCCGGGCAGAATGAATAATATTTCCTTTGGGTGAACGTTCAACTAATCGTGAACCATAATCTGTTTCTTCATATACAAATATTGTGCCATCATTTGCTTTCAAATAACTCATCACCCCATCTTCCCATTTCTCCGGGAAATATGGACGCAAACCACGTTGAGTATAAAGTTGAACTTTATTAAACCAATGCTTTCGTTCCGGTGTATCAAGTTTATTAACCGGACTATCATTCTGAAACGGCCATTCGGTGGTGGCAATGGTACCAATGCGTTCAGAAATCTCTTCTGCCAGATGATAATAACGCGCGCCACCGGCAACACCGGTATTCACCCGTTGCGAAACCTGCAGTGATGTTCCCCGGAACAGATAACTCTCAATCGGATGTGTATTTGCCGCTTTATATTTTTCCCATCCTCTTGACCATTCTAAATCAAAGAACAGACCATAATCTGCACATCCACCCATAACCCCCAATTCAGTAAGATTTTCTATCCCAATAAATTGTTCCTTTTTCAACGCGCGGGCACCACGGAAGAACTTTAACGCGCCTTCATAACTGCTCATGCCGTCAACCCCGCGACCGCGACCATCCAGCATTATCTGGTGTGTGGTATCCATATATAAACTCATATCCATATTGTCAAAAATATGTTTATATGTACGTAGCATATGCTCGCGATATGGCGTATATGCCAGTGTGTTGCCGGTATACTGCACCGGTTCCTGGCTTACCGGGCAAATGGTTGGCAACGCCGCGAAACCTTTCACTATCTCTGCTATTTCCGGGTCTATCACCTGTTTCCAACTACCCCAATTAAAATGCGGATTTGTATATCCGGAAACATGAAAACCTGCTTCTATCGCCGCGTTAATATCTGCTTTTGTCTGGTCAGAAAAATTATTGTCCCAATAATATGCGTCCTGTGTTTTGGCATCCCGTGTATTTGACAATGTCCGCCAGGATTGTGGTAACCAGATAAGTATACGTTTCCGCACTTCCGGCGGAAATGCCGCCTTATATGAATTCAACCATGATGTTCCCGGACCATTTGCAAATATAATCAGTGAAATATCGTTACGCCATGACGCGCGGGTATCCATCATACCGCGGCGTTTTAATGACTCGGCAAATGGTGTCGCCGCGGCAGTCCAACCGCCATCAAAAACATTGATATGCCAAGTCACGGAATCGGCCTGATGATTATTATCAAAAGGCGGCATTTCATAAGTCGCATAGGCATTGCCTTTACCTGACTCAATCAGATATTTTGACCGTGGCACATCATCATCAGCCCAAACAGAAAAACTTGCCGCCGGGTCAATTGCGGATGCCTGTACTGTTACTGCCGCCGGCCATAATCCACCTTTTAATCCCATTCGTTTTCCATGGGTCAGATTAGACCATTCCAGTATGGATGTTGGTCGTTCTTTGTTCTTTAAATCAATAATCTGTTTCAAACCAGAACTGGCAGTTGTATAATTAATGGACTGTGTCATAAGTCCGGAATACGCAAAAGCTGAACCTACCACCAATGTTGATGGACTTGTTCCTGATGTTTTAACTAATAAATCACCGGATTTATCATCAATAGCTACCGATAATATTAATTCCGCATCCGCAAAATAATGTTGTTCCGCACCTTGTGGTGTTGATAATCCCTTAAATGTCACCGAAACATTATTTTTTTCATTATCTTTAATTGTAATTACAGATTTATTAGCACCATCAACAACCGGGTAAATCCAGTAGGGTTCTGTCTTTGGTTTATCCGCGACGTAAAGCGCGGTGCGGAATGTGGTAGGAATATTCGGGTCAAGTGAGTTATCTATCATCACCCGATTCTTTAGCTTATTCCGAAGATACACCAATAATCCCATCTCAAATCGCGCTTTGTATCGATTTGTTTCTACAGTGATATTACCGGTATTCCTGTCAACAATAATCGGTTCCGCCGCCATAAGGCCACCGGTTACCAATGCTAACAATATTACAGCTAAAAAACACCTCAGAGTTATTTGCATATTCATCACCTTTCACCGATAAAATAATCAGTTTTTCAGATTCTGTTTAGCATCAATAATATTGGCTTTCCATTCCATATTGCATGATGTCGCAATTGATCCAGAGAATGATATCATTGCGACTTCACCTGATTTCATGGCAATTTCTATGCTGTTCTCAACTGGTGCTATCACCTTTCCATTAAGACGCCAAATGCCAGTAATTGTTTTTCCCGGCAATGCGGATATCTTTAAAATGCCGTCTGCGTCCGGCGCTTTCACCGGCATGATATTCTGAACTTCATATGCAACCGGTATGCCAATACCGGTCCGTGCCTGGCATAACGTAACCAATTTATCTTTCTGAATAATATCTTTGGCAAATGCCACCGGATTAAAGAAATCACGTTTAGTATCCGCGTTAACGACACGGTTTAAAGACCCATTCGCTGATAAATTATTAAATCCAACTGCCGGTATTTTTAATAATGTCATAATAAATGAATTACTTTGGGCTTTTATTTTCCAATTCCTGCCGGATTTTGATGGTTTAACGACGACACCATCCACCCATACCGCTATCGGTGCCGCAGGCGCGGATAAAATTACCGTAATCTTTTTATTTTCGCTTCCGGTCAGGTTAGCCAGTTGCATCCATGCCATATCTTCATTGGTATATCCATCCTGCAGATACACTTTGGCATCACCCGGCAATATAAAAGTTGCATCCGGACGGGGTAACGCGCCATTCACACAATAGATAATTTTAGGATTCAACCCGGTCGGACCATTTTTATCATAACAGGGCCAACCCACAATAGCACCTTCTACCGATGCCTTTTCCACGTTCTGAATGCGCGCATAGTGCAGAATACGTTTTTTTTGCTGGTATTCAACAAACGCCGACCCATATGCGGTTTCTTCATACCGGAAATCCTCGCCTTTCGCGCCTTTGAAATATGACAGTACTTTTCTGTCCCAATTTTCCGGGAAATCCGCGCGTAAACCATTATGGACAAACAGCATAATACGTTCGCGGTCTATCCAAATATCATTAATCCACTTATCAAATGGTACTTTCATCGCTGACATATATTCCCACATGCTGTTGCCGGGGATATCGCCACGGCGTTCCATCTGGTCCATACCATGGTGAAAACGCGTTGGACCTGCCCAAAAATGCGACACATGGGGGAAAGCATATATCGCGCCATTTGGATAATGCAGGGCATTTGAAACCGGAGATGCTTTCTTAATCCGCTGCCAGTTCATACTACCTTCCGGTCCTATCTGTTT
>CAZNLA010000525.1:0-3908 GCA_964573385.1 uncultured bacterium | reverse complement strand
TTGCGTAAAGTGAATCTTCTGCTGTAATTGCTGTTAAATCAGGAGAAAGTGCTTTTGATATCCAGCGTTTTTCCAAGATAACCGGTGTTTCATCCGCATAACGTAAACGGGATAATTCATACATCTCTCCGGTAATAACTTCCCTGGCGGCTTTACATGCCTGCTGATGTTCGATTTCATTAAAGCTTAAAACCTTGGTTACTGGTGTGTATCCTGCTGATACGGCTTTTTCTGTAAAACTTACCAGTGAACGAAGGTCATAATCCATTACAGTATTTCTGACAAATGTTCCAATACCTTTTCTGAACTCCAATAAGCCTTCTGCAACCAGGGCAGAAAGAACTTTATTCGCTGTGGTTCGACTAATTTTAAATTTTTCTGCAAGTTCGCGTTCTGCAAGAAATTTTTCACCGGGTTTATAATCACCACGGTTTATTATTTCTCGCAGCTCATCATTTAATTGCAGGTAAATAGGGTCACGAATTATCATAGTAATACAGTGGCTAAGCCACTAAGGGAATTATACTAATTTTTAAAAATCCTGTAAATATATGTATTAATTCAAATTTACGTGGAAAATACGAATATATAAGGTATAATGCTGACTGACAATTATAATAAATTCTTGCTATAATAACTTACATCTGTTGGGAGATTAATCATGGAAATAACATTTTTAGGTACTGGTAACGCATTTGCACCTGGTCGTAGTTGGGCAGCAATGCTTGTAAACAGGCATATCATGCTTGACGCAGGACCGGCAGTATTAATGAATATGAAAAAACTTGGTGTTGACCCGGCAGAGGTGACTCATATTTTTATTACTCATTTTCATGGTGACCATTTTCTTGGACTTCCGTTCCTTTTTCTTGAATATAACTTTATGTCAAAGACAGATAAACCACTTTGGATAACCGGACCAGTTGGTATAGAAGATAAGGCCCGTCAGGCATTGGAATTAGCATATCCTGATGTTGCGCCGCGAGGGTTTGGAAGACCTGTAAATTTTGTTGAAGTTCATACCGGAGAATTGTTGGAAAGTGGTGGAGTATATTTTAATGCAGAAAGAATGTTACATGGTGGTGAATACCTTGAAGCATATGGTTATAATATAAAATTACCGGATATGAATATAGCATATACCGGTGATACTGCCATGTGTAATAATATTTTTGATCTCATTGCAGACGCGGATGTATCTATTCTTGATGCCTGTTCACAGGAAGAATCTCATATCCATTTAGGTATTACTGATTTGCGAGAGATTGTTAAATGCAAAAAGCCTGATTCAAGAATTATTATGAGCCATTTAGATAAGGTTGACGCATTATTTTGGGATGACAAACAGATTTTTATTCCATCAGATGGTCAGACATTCGTTTTTGAAATATAAGAAAAGGTAAATAGAGTATTGGAAACAATTGAATTACGATTACGTCAACGTGAACGCGAATTGCAGGCAGTTTTAAATGTAACACATGCTATGCAATCACACGTAAATCTCGACGAATTAATTGATATTGCTGTATTAACAGCAATGGCAACCGTTAATGCCGATGCCGGTTCGTTATTATTGCATGATTTAAAACGCAACAAATTAGTATTTAAATTTGTTGCCGGTCCTTCTAAGGCGACACTGACTGGAATGGAAATGGATGATGACCGTGGACTTGCCGGTGAGGTTTTAAATACTGGAATTGCCAGGATATCGCCGGATGTCATTGTGGAAAAAAGCCATCTCCGTGATATCGATAACGCCACAAACTATAACACCAAATCTATGATTACCGTACCATTACAGGCCGGCACTGAGTCTACACCAATTGGTGTTATGCAAATTTTAAATAAGCGTGAAGACGATTTTGATAAAGATGATTTAGCTGTATTAGAGATATTGGCTACTCAGGTTGCTGCTGGTATTATTAACGCGCAATTAAACGAAAAAGCACGTGCCGCGACAATTGTCGACCTGATGGGTGAGATTAGCCATGATATTAAAAATCTGTTAACTCCGGTATCATTAAGTGGGCAAACACTGCGGATGATGATGGATCAATTCATTAAATCAGTGAATGAGTCGTTAGAAACACCTTTCCCGGAAAAAGTTAAACAGTTGCCTGAAATTGAATTAATGATCAAGAAAATATATGGGGACGCATGTATTTTGTTAGATATTTTAGATGAAAGCGCTACAATTGCTCAGCAGAGAACGAAAGAAATTGCTGACTGTATGAAGGGAATAACAGCGCCATTAACTATAGTTGATACAGATTTGAATGAACTAATTTTCGGTGTATGCAGGGTTTTGCAAGTGGTGGGTGACCAAAACGGCGTGGATGTGTGCCATAACCGTATAGATATGCCATTGGTAAAGATAGATAGTCATCGAATGTATAACGCGATTTATAATTTAGTTAATAACGCGATTGGCGCAACCCCAAGTGGTGGATCAGTTACTTTGACACCATCTTATATACCGAATGGTAAGTTCCCGGATGGTAACTATTTTGCGGTAAAGGTTGAAGATACTGGCCAGGGGATGCCACAGGAAAAAGCCGATATATTATTTACCGGAAAAGTAAGAAGTACAAAACCTGGTGGAACAGGATTGGGTACTACTGTGGTAAAAAATGTTATTGACGCACATAAAGGTGTTTTAATAGTGGTATCACAGGAAGGTAAAGGAACAAGCATTACCGCGAAAATACCATTAAACGCAGGCAATAAATGGGCTTAACAGGTGAACTTTATTTCCCGGATGATTTAATAACTGCAGAATTTATTAATCGAAAAAATAGATTTGTTGCGGTTGTTAATGTTGATGGCAAAATCTGTGAAGCACATATACCTACCACCAGTAGAATGAAAGAGTTGTTATTCCCGGGTGCGATAGTATACCTGGCATACAATCCCGGTATAAATCGTATTACAAAATATGACCTGAAGGTAGTCCAATATAACGGTATTTTAGTTTCTGTTGATTCCGGTGTGCCAAACAGAATATTGAAAAAATCGTTTCAGGATAGGATGGTTCATGAGTTATCCGGATGGTCATTAGAAAAATCGGAGATAACTATTGGATCAAGCAGGCTTGATTTCCTGTTGGATAACTCAGGAAAGAAGATGTATGTTGAAGCAAAGTCTGTGACATTAGCGATAAACAATGTAGCTTTTTTTCCGGATGCGCCAACGGCACGCGGTACCCGCCATTTACACGAATTAATTGAAGTTATAAACAATGGGTTTCAGGCGGCAGTAATATTTATAATTCAACGTGACGACGTTACAAGTTTTTCACCGAATAGAATAACTGACCGGGCATTTGCAGATGCGTTACAAGAAGCAAAGGATGCCGGGGTAATAATATTGCCTTTGAAATGCCAGATTACTACTAAAAGTATAAAAATTATTGGTTCTGTCCCGGTTATCTGGTGATTAAGTTCATAAAATCAACAGGTGTTACTTCTTCCAGGCTATCTATAACTCTATCGGCTTTTCCCAGTGCTTCTCTGGTATTATTGGTGGTTATCCCCAATGCCTTCATACCTGCTGATAATGCTGCCTGAACACCTGCCACCGCATCTTCCACCACTACGCATTTTGCGGGGGTGATGCCGATTCTTTCTGCTGAAATTAAAAATACCTGCGGGTCCGGTTTACCCCGTGAAACATCATCGGCAGTTGCCATACCGTCAAAATATTGAATTATTTTTAAGCTGTTTAATATAAGTTGCACATTTTCTGGTGGTGTGGATGTGCCTAAGCCTATTTTAAAACCGGCATTTTTAAGTGCAGGCAGTAGATTTATTATCCCAGGGAGTGCGGTAATATTATCTTTAATGATATCTCTGAAAATCTCTTCTTTCCTGTGTGATAAATTAACGCATTCATCTTTGTTGAGTTGGGTT
>CAZNLA010000524.1:0-3917 GCA_964573385.1 uncultured bacterium | reverse complement strand
TGGAAAACTGCAATAACAACGCCTATAATCATTGAGGCAAGCACTACCGGACCTGCAACCTGTGCCACAACCATTAGGGACCGTGACCCGAGATAGATTATAAATTCCTGATTCATTTAACTCCTTAATCCTGCTACCTGAATGATGATACAAGCGAATTTATAAGAATATACCAACCGTCAATCATGACAAAAAGCATTATTTTGCACGGTAATGATATTAAAACCGGTGGCATCATCATCATACCCATTGACATCAATACTGTTGCAACCACTAAGTCAACAATAACAAAAGGAATAAAAATTAAAAATCCCATGGTAAACGCGGTTTTTAATTCACTTATAATAAATGCGGGAATTAAGATATAAGTTGGAACTTCGGCAACTGTTTTCGGTTGCTCAATACGTGCCAATTCAATAAATAATCCTAAATCCGCATCCCGGGTTTGTTTAAACATAAAAGAGCGTAATGGTAATTTTGCTAACTCAAATGCAGTTTTGTATCCTATTTGTTTTTGAATATATGGCTGATAAGCATCTTTTTCTATTGACTGCCATACCGGTGCCATAGTAAATGCGGTAAGAAATAATGCAAGTCCAATAAGAACAGAATTAGGAGGAATTTGCTGAGTACCTAAAGCGTTACGGGTAAAACTTAACACGATGACTATTCTGGTGAATGATGTCAGTAAAATAATGATAGCAGGTGCTAAACTAAGCACAGTTAATAAAAGGATAATTTGTAAACTTAATGACAAATCACCTTCTTGCCCTGCCCCAACATTTATACTGACATTCGGTATTGCAGGAGCCTGTGCATTAATAACAGCCGTTATCAACAAAAGAGAAATTACAGCTAACAGTCTATATAACTGTTGTCTCTTATTCAACTTTGTTTCTCCTTGTTACCTAATATCCGACCTAATGCTACTTCAATCGGTGATGATCCCTGAACCGGTGGGATAGTAATATTTTTTTGCCACTCTTCATCAACAAATTCACCTATTAAAGTAAATTGTTGCCCGGAAGACGCAACTAAAAAAGCACGGTTTTCAACTGTAATAAGATACAACATTCTTCCCTGACCAATTGATGCTGTCTCAACAATGCGAATTAACCCGCCTTTAGTAGGTGGTTCAGGAATTTTCGCATTTCCAGGCATTTTTATTTCACCATAATATATCTTTTTCAACAATTTCGCGATTAATATCGCCACAACAACAACAATTGCCAAACTGAATATTACATTCAAAACTTTATATACTATGCTTGAATCTTTTTTGGAATCTGGTTTAACAGGGTCGGACGAATTTGAGTCAGAAATAGCAGCATACGGTATCTCTGCTTCAGGATTTGCAACCTTGCCAACAGGTCTATTTTGCGCGTCATATTTCTGAATGGTTTGATTATCAGTATTTGTTTGCGCGTAAGATGGCAATAACAAAAAAAACAGGGATATGCATATTAATATAAATATCTTCATATTATTCAGAGTCTCCGCTTGCAGTAGCTAATTTGTTAATTCTTACTGCCAATCTATTATCAACAACTAACGCTTCACCATAACCGATTTTATGCCCATTCGCGAATATTGCTAAAGGGTCTTCTGGCGATTTATCAAGTAATAACTGGCAGGAAACAGGGTCATTCATTAAATCTTTAATTGCTATCTGGCATTGTCCTAATTCAACAGTAATTTCTAATTCAACATCTAATACTGCGTCTATATTTGGCAATCCAGTACTTGCATATGGTATATCGTTTATTATTACTTCTTCAGTTATTATCTTCTCAGGTTTTGCTACAGGTTTGGGTTTTGCT
Source organism: uncultured bacterium (assembly GCA_964573385.1). GTDB lineage: Bacteria > Armatimonadota > Hebobacteria > CAIYQO01 > CAIYQO01 > JBAXQQ01. The sequence goes on along the minus strand of CAZNLA010000524.1, from coordinate 2,097 downwards.
TTTTCTTTGGATTGAGAAATAAATTGATCACCACCAATACCTTCTACCTCTGCTAATAAATCATTTAAATCCATTATTTCCTCCCCTCTATTCTTCCGTTAACATCAATTATATAACGACCACCATCTTTTTTAACTTCACCTTTTAGCTTGGGTACATTATTAATTCTAATTTCAACAGGAGAATTTGGGTGTTGATCCAGGCAAATAACATCTCCAATCTGAATATTCAAAATATCGTTAACTGTTACCCGGGTACTGCCCAGTAATGCGCTTCCGACTACAGGACAATCACCTAAGACTCTTAAAAGATTAGGATTTGACATCATGGGAGACGGAGAAGATACGCGACGAATTATATTTTCTAAAATCGATTTCCAGGTGCTCATACGTAAAATTATTCTAGCCCAACCAATAGAGTTACCCAACTTAACCTGATAAGCCGCAACAAATACCTGTTCATCCGCTAAAAACGCCCAGACATCTTTGGTATACATTAAACGTATTGGTATGCGTGTTGACCATATGGATATATAATCAGCCAATATCTTATCTGCTTTGTCCTTCATCATTTCACGTTCAATTTCACTCAGTGGACGTGGAGTAATTACTGACATTTCAGGTGAATAACCGCATAACAATCCAGCAAAGATAGTGCTGATTAAATTAGAAAACTCAATGACACCTGCTATATGACCATTCAGAGTAAAAGTAGCATTCCAACCTGCTGCTTCAGAATTAAAAATTTCTGCTGCCGTTGATGAATGTAAATTAGCAACTGAGACTGAAGATGAATTTGGATCAATTTCACGAAATAAATGAGCAAACGAATCAGCAAAAGACGCATGAATCTGCTGAAGAATTCGCGCAGACTCACGATCTTCTTTATTCAAATCGTCATTTGTATCTATAGACTTATTGTTAAAGTCATATTTAGCCATGTGCCACCTTTATTTATACTTTTATTATACCACTAAATACAATATTATGCTGTAATTTAAAATTTTTTCGTTGGTATTTTCGATAAAATTTGATTATATTAACTAGTTAATTAAATTATACCATTAATTCGTCATCACCACTTGCTCCAACATGCATATTAATTAATCCTTCTTCGGCAAGCCTTCTTACTGTCGCTACTACCTTTTGTTGTGTTTCTTCTACAGTACTCACACGAATAGGACCCATTAACGAAATTTCTTCAGCAATCATTTTAGATGTATTCTCAGATACATTGGCAAAAACCAACTTTTTCAAATCTTCAGATGCAGTTTTCAAAGCTATCGCGATTTCCTGATTAGTTAATTCACGCACAACTAATTGAACATCCTTAGGTTGTAACTTATTTATATCTTCAAAAACAAACATGGATTTTCGAACTTCTTCTGCAAGTTCAGGATCTTTTGTTTGTAAAAACTCATATGCTCTTTTTTCGACACTTGGATGCGCCTGTCCTAATATTTCTACCAATGTTCTTGCGCCGGAAACTTTACCAATATCTTTTTCCCGTGTTTCTTCATCACCGGATTGAAGTTCTGCTAATTTTCGGGTTAATATTTCGTCTAATCTGGAAACCATTTGCGGTACTGGTGTATCCATATTAATTAACCTTAATACCACTTCATCTCTGCTGTTATCTGCCAGTCCCGCTAAAACATGCGCTGCCTTATCCCTTGGTAAATAATACATTACAATTGCGATAACCGCCGGATTTTCACCTGCAAGAACATCCATAATCTTAGGCGGGTCAGCACTACGTAAAGACATAAAAGGTTTGCCGGATTTATTCGGCATTAATTGTTCCATTACAAGCGAAGCACGATCAGAACCAAATGTTTCTGACAAAATTCTTTGTACAAATGCAAGGCCACCTACTGCTTCATCACCCAACGAATTTGTATATTTATCTACTAATTCCTCACATAATTTCTCACGTGTTTCAGGTGTAATTCTTCCCGTATGTACCATTTGACTTGCTAATAGTTGCACCTGGTCATATGTAAGATGCGCTAAAACCTGGGCAGCTTTTTCGACTCCCAGGCTAACTAAAATAGCAGCAGCTTTTTCGATATTTGTTAATTGTTGAACAGACATTTAA
>CAZNLA010000523.1:0-3952 GCA_964573385.1 uncultured bacterium | reverse complement strand
GTGACGCAAAAGCAATGGGTTTATTATTAAATCAATCACATGAAAGTTTGCGTTATGATTATGAGGTAAGTTGTCGCGAATTAGATATAATGGTAGAAATTTCACGAAAACAACCTGGTGTTTATGGAAGCCGTATGACCGGTGCCGGTTTTGGTGGTTGCACTGTAACCATTATTGATGAAAAATTTGCAAATCAATTCGCTGCGTCAGTATTACCGGAATACATTAAGCAAGCCGGGGGAACACAGGAAAAACCAGAAATATATATCTGTTCACCCAGTGCCGGAGCAGGAGAAATATAAAATAGTATGAACTTTCAGGAAATCATACGAGCCTTAGAAAATTATTGGATGCGCAACGGGTGTCTGATAGAAATTCCTTATGATGTAGAAATGGGAGCAGGTACTTTGCACCCATCTACCTTCCTGCGTGCTTTGGGACCGGAACCATGGCATGCAGCCTATATACAACCGGCGCGTCGCCCGGCAGATAGCCGTTATGGTGAAAGTCCATACCGGCTTACCAGACATTTTCAATACCAGGTTATATTCAAGCCAGCACCGGATGACGCACAGGAAATTTATCTTGAAAGTCTGCGTGCTATTGGCATAGACCCACGACATCACGATATTAAGTTTATGGAAGATGTTTGGGAGTCACACACACTCGGTGCATCAGGTATAGGATGGCAGGTATGGTTAGACGGACTGGAAATAACCCAGTTCACATATTTTCAAACTGCGGGTGGGTTAGAATTACAACCTGTCAGCCTTGAATTAACATATGGGTTGGAACGTATTGCCATGGTTATTCAGGATGTAGATTCATACAAAGAAATCTTGTGGAATAATGATGTAACTTATGGTGATATTTATCATCGTGGTGAATATGAATGGGGACGTTATTATTTGGAATTATCAGACCCGACATTGTCCCGAGCGTTATTTGATATCCATGAACGCGAAGCTTTAAATTTATTGGAAAACGAAGAAATTTATCCCGCTTATGATCTTGCATTAAAGTGCTCTCATATTGTTCACATGCTTGATGCCAGAGGTGCTTTATCAATATCACAACGTGAACGATATATCGCCAGAGTGCGTACAATGGCACACCGGTGTGCTACAGGATATTTAAATCAACGGGAAAAATTAGGGTTCCCTTTGCTAAAAGAAAAAATATAACATGCAAACTGTTTAAATCCTTCAATAATTAGTGAAGGATTTTTTTTTGATTTATTGAATAGTTAATATTATGGACGATTTATTATGGCATATTTTATCATTAATCATTGTTTTCATCATTTTACGACAATTTGTAGCAGGCAAGCACAATAACTCAGCTAAATCAATGATTCGTAAATTATTGGAAATAAGGTTAAAAACTCTATTTACAGATATTCAATTTTCCTTAACAATTGATGAAACAATTATTTGTGTAATTAATGGCAATCGGGTTATCATTCATGTTGAACAACTTTCCAGAATGTGTTCAATGAAACCAAATAATATCATGGATTATATTAATAAAACCGCCGATTCAATTAAAATAGCTGTTACTGAAAAAGAAGATGATCTTAATATTAAAGATAAGATAATTCCATTATTCACCCGTGATGATAATGGTATCCCTACATTCTTCACAAAACACGATTTTTACCCAGGTCTTTCTTTGTTATATGCTGTTGATAATGGATCATCTTTTCAATATATTGACCATAAAATGCAAAATCAACTAAACATAGACACTGAAGAATTACATAAATTAGCATTAATAAATTTAGAACGTTCATGTAATAGATTAAGAATTGCCGCATTAGAAGCGTTTGATAACGGGGATAGATTTATAAAGTTTACTACTGGTGACGGCCTGGATGCTGCCAGATTATTAATACCATCATTTTATACCCGTTTCTCACCACGTTTCAATAACGAAAATATTTTTGTACTGATATTAGGACGCGATTATTTAGTTATGACTGGTGACAATGATAAAGATTATCTAAACTGGCTAACAACTATAGGTAATACAAAAAAAGCTTATCGTCCTTACCCTATAACAGATGTACAATTCATGGTTACCGAAAATAATATTGAGGCGGTTGAAAATTATTAATACTGATATAAAAATTGGCGCAGTAATATTAGCCGGGGGCAGTGTTCCGGAGAAACTAAAATCTTTCTGTGAATACCGGGCGTTATTAAAATTGAATGATAAATATATTTTGGATTATCTTAGCGATTCAATATCAAAATCCAATTGTATTTCAACATCTGTTTTTGTAACGCCAATAGAAACACATCTTAAATTGGCTCATCTTCCGGGTAAATTGATTACAGCGCAAAAAACAATAATTGATAATATCTTTGCCGGATGTGACGCGTTAAAAAACGAAAATATTGATTATATAATATTAATAACCGGTGATTTGCCATTACTAACATTAAAAGGACTAAATGATTTTATTGAAAAAAGCATTATATCCGCAGGTGAAATTACTTATCCTATTATTTCGCAACAAACATGTGAAACGCAATTCCCTGGTGGTAAAAGAACTTATGTAAAATTAATAGACGGAGTTTTTACCGGAGGTAACGCTTTTTTGCTAAAACATGATATAATAAAGAATAAAGCAACATTATTTCAAAAAATATTTGATGCCAGAAAAAGCCCATTGGCTTTGGCGAAGATTTTAGGCATCGGTACCATAATTAAAATGCTGTTTGGACAATTAACTATCAAAGGTTTAGAAAAAGTTGCTTCGCAAGCGATTGGTGCACCAGTGAGAGCTATTATATCAAATGATGCAGGATTAGGATTTGATATAGATAAACCCGAAGATATAGAAACAGCATTAATGGAGGTAAATAAATAATGTCTATGAAATGCTACACTGAATATTTATGGTTTGACACAAAAAAGAGAAGAGAATATCTGCATATAACTGATAGTATTGCTGAAATTGTAAAAAAATCAGAAATAACTGATGGTATGGTTTTAGTTTCTGCAATGCATATAACCGCCGGTGTGTATGTTAATGATTATGAATATGGTCTGATTCACGATATTGATAAATGGCTTGAGGAAATTGCTCCGGCACGACCAGATTACCAACACCATAAAACAGGCGAAGACAATGCTGATGCACATTTAAAGAGCATGTTAGTGCATCATGAAGTAATTGTTCCCATTACAAACGGCAAACTCGATCTTGGTCCATGGCAAGCGATATTTTATGCGGAATTTGACGGACAACGAAGGAAAAGAGTTGTTGTTAAAGTTATGGGGATGTAAAGAAAAGCGGAAATAATGTTTTTTTCTAATTTTCTAATCTAACCCATCTACAAGATTTTTAAGACCGTTTTCCCCTTCATAAAAATCTTTAGCCCAAAGTATCCTGTCAAAATCTCGTAGTGAAAAATTATTATCTATTGCCAATTTTTTACATTTATCTAAATAATCAAAATATGCAATAATTTCAATGGTCGGATTTCCTTTAACTTTTACATTGAAATTTTCTAAAGTTGCACAAGCACGATAATCTACAATAGTAAAATTTTCAGGATAACATACTGTTAAAATTGCAGAGGCAAAAGATATACTAATACCAGGGATTTTAGGATTGAGCAAAACACTCATTTTTTGTTCTCTTGTTTCAGCTAAAAAGATGTCAGACGTAATAGTTTTAACAGATCTACCATCTTCCTTAATACCAGATAAAATTTTTGTCTTTGAAGCATTTCTCTTCCAAATTACAATTGCAAAAAATTCTTCCGGCGTAAGATATCCCCGTGTTTGGAAATTCTCGCTTACATTATCAAATAGATAATTTTCCAAGAAATAATATTTTAAATAATTCATTAAATCACACATGTCATTCTCTCCTAAAATATTTTATGGCGGAGAGAGTGGGATTCGAACCCACGAACAGTCACCCGTTACACGATTTCGA
>CAZNLA010000522.1:0-3953 GCA_964573385.1 uncultured bacterium | reverse complement strand
GACCTTGACCGGAGAATGCATAATATGCCATGTTGCTATCCAATTGACGCGCCACAAAGAAAAATTCCTGATGTTATGACGAAGGCATTTACTATATCTGGCATTGATGAAAAAGATGAAATAAAGGTAATTGCAGAGATAAAAGATAATTATCAGAGACTGGTTAAAATTAAAGCCAACGGGACATTTAAAAGCATAAAACTTACAGTGAATAGCAGTTGGGGTAATGAAGAAGTTAACGTATTTTCTTTTGAAGTGAGATGAGCATTAATATATGAAAAATATTGCCATATTGGGAGCGACCGGTTCGATAGGGAAACAAACTGTTGAGGTTGTGCTTGCACATCCTGATAAGTTTGCGGTGACAACCGTGACCGCAAATAGTTCTGTTAATGAATTAGCGCAAACGGCAATTGCTGTTGGCGCTAAAAAGGCTGTCATAGCAGATGAGTCATTATATGATCAATTAAAGCAAGCATTAACCGGAACAGGTATAGAAGTTGAGGCAGGGAAAGAAGCGTTGATAAATGCTGCAGTTGATGATAGCGACATTATTATGGCTGCAATGGTTGGTAATGCCGGTTTGCAACCGTTGCTGGCAGCGATTAAGTCCGGAAAAACAGTAGCATTGGCCAACAAAGAACCGTTAGTGGCAGCAGGAGAGATAATAATGCGTGCTGTTGCGGAAAATGGCGCGACAATTATACCGGTGGATAGCGAACCAAGCGCGATTTTTCAATGCCTGATGGGACAAGACAAAAAGGCGTTATCAAAAATATGGCTGACGGCATCCGGTGGTGCTTTGAAACATTTATCAAACTTTGAATTGGAACGGGTTACACCGGAAATGGCTTTACGGCACCCAACGTGGCAAATGGGTAAAAAAATCACCATTGATTCGGCGACTTTAATGAATAAAGGTTTAGAAATGATTGAGGCACACTGGTTATTTGGGGTGCCGGTTAAAGATATTGAAATTATCATACATCCTCAATCAATTCTGCATTCGCTGGTGGAGTTTTGTGATGGTACTATGTTGGCGCAAATGGGGGTGCCAACCATGCTGACACCTATACAATTTGCCCTTGGTTATCCGGAAAGATTATCAAAAAACTGGGCAGCATTAAATCTGGCTGATTTAGGGATGGTGACATTTCAGAAAATTGATACCGGTAGATTTAACGCGCCGGATTTAGCGCGTAACGCGATTATTGCAGGTGGTGTGATTCCGTGCTGTTTAAATGCCGCAAATGAAATAACAGTGGAAGCGTTCTTATCTGGCAGAATCGGGTTTATGGATATAACCAGAATTACACAAAAAATGCTGGAAAATTACCAGATAACTATCAATTCACCCACAATACAGGATATAATTAACACCGATATAGAAGTGCGAATAAAGACTGAAGAAATTATAAACCGCATGCAGTAGAAGGGGGATAATTATGTTTGAACCAGATATTGATTTCGGACAGGCGTTGAATATATTCAAACGGGCAGATGCTACACTGCGCGAGTTTGTGGCACCGGTTTGGCCGGGGGTAAGATATGTTGTAGCGTGGATAGACAAAAAACCGCGTGGTTATTTCTTGCCATCTGATATCAATAGTGAAAAATGGGTGGTATTTGAAAGACAAGAAGATGATACTATTAAATTGCTGCGCGATGCTGATGTCGGTGAAATAGGCAAATTTATGGGTTTTATGCCTAAATTTGGCGTCCATTTAGTCGGAGAAGGGATGATTTTCCCTGCGGAACTGGCAGATAAAATGCGTGGTATAAGCGGTCCGATGCCAGCGATTTTCGCGCCAAAAGAAAGTGGAAAACGTGTGCAAGTCAGATTTGATGGGGTAAATGTAATATATGACGGCGAAGAAGGCAAAGCAATATCACAACATGCTGACCCATTTGCTGGCAGTGCATTGTTCGACCCGGGTGATTCATTCGCGTTAAGTGGTAAAGAAGAATGTAAAGAAGAAGCAGATAAAATAGCAGAAGCATTAATTGCTGATAAAAACAAGAAAAAAGTATGGATTATGAAATCATTGATAAAAATTGCGAAACGTGAATTGAAATCGATGGTTTTTGAGGATGGAAAATATTACATTGATGTTAAGGATGAAAATGGTATGGAAAAGTTGATTATTGACAAAGCCATTTCACCAATAACGACAGGTATTTCATTGGGTGGATCAAGAGATTTAGATGTGCGGGCATTATCGCGCAAGTTGCAGGAAAGTATAATACTTGCCTGGCGAAATAAGGAAGAATAATGGTAAATAAGCTTAATTTAGCTGGTAAAAAAGTTCATATTATCGGATTAGGTGATAAGGGAACCGGACGTGCCTGTGCTGAAGTGTTAGGCAGAATGGGTGCAGACATCACCATATCTGATAGTAAATCTGCGGAGGTATTAGCGGAACAGGTTGGAAAATTACAAGGAAAAGGTATCACATTCTTATTGGGTGAAGATGCTTATAAAGGTATAGAAAACGCAGACCTGGTTATACCCAGTCCCGGTGTACCTATGACTTCTGAACCTTTAAAACGCGCAAAAGCACATGATGTACCGATATTAAGTGAAATTGAAATTGCGTATAGAATATCAAAAGCGCCAATTATTGCTATTACCGGTACTAAAGGAAAGACAACAACTACCACCCTGATTGGTTTACTGCTTGATGCTTGCGGTGTTGAGAATTATGTTGGTGGTAACATAGGAAAGCCACTAATTGAATTGGCAGAGATTGCGTCAAAAGATTCTTTTTTGGTTGCAGAGGTAAGTTCGTTTCAATTAGAAGCAGTTGAAAATTTCTCTCCACACATCGCTATATTCACAAATCTTTTTCCCGACCATTTAGACCGTTATGATTATTCCATGGAGTTATATTTGCGGGCGAAAATGAATCTTTTCTGCCAGCAATTACCTTCAGATTATATAATTCTGCACGATATTTTGCCGGAAAAGGAAGCTATCTTAAAATTTACTGAAGCTAAAAATATATTGGCAGTGTCCCGCAAAAGGTAATAGGTGGAGTATATGTTAAGAATGGGGTAATAAATTTCGAAGTTAAAGGTGTTGCAGTGAAAATTGCGGATGTTAAAGATATCCGTTTGCGTGGTGACCATAATTTAGGGAATATTTTGCAGGCAGTTGCCGCTGTAAATCTGGTTACTGACAAGATATCCACAAATGCCACGAAGGTATTGATGAACTTTAAAGGTGTTGCTAATCGTCTGGAAGAGGTAGACACAGTAAATGGGGTGACATTCTATAACGACTCGCAAGGAACTACACCAATAGCGGTACGTATGGCCTTAACCGCGTTTGCACCAATTAAACCGGTACTTATCGCCGGTGGCAGAGCGAAAATAACCGACTTTACTGAATTAGGGATAGATGTGGTAAAATATGCTAAAGCAGTAGTCTTAATTGGTGAAGCAGCGGATTTGATTTCTAAAACGATTAAAGATATCGACGCGGATTTCCCTGTTTATCAATCGGATACATTGCCGGAAGCGGTAAGAAAAGCGTATCAAATTGCGGAAGGCAGTATTGTTGTAATGTCTCCCGCCTGTGCCAGTTTTGATATGTTTACCAACATGGAACATCGCGGCGAAGTTTTTCGCACCGCAGTCGCGGAATTAAAAAACGGTATAAATTGAAGACGTTTTGTTTGTTATGTTGGTTTGTTAAATTGGTGTTGAATGTGTAATAAGTATATTTTTCAGTTTTTTTATAAGGGACTATTGCAAATATAGATCCGTCTGATCTGACAAATCCGACTGATGAAAAATGAATAGTCACGCTAAAAAAACTACACTTGCCAGGAAGTAGAGTTTTGAAAGTTTATATTAGATTGTCTTATAAAAAGTAAGTCTTAGCAAATGGTTAACCTACCCTGAGATCGGAAGAGCACACGTCTGAACTCCAGTCACATTCAGAAATCTCG
>CAZNLA010000521.1:0-3956 GCA_964573385.1 uncultured bacterium | reverse complement strand
CATCGCTTCGGAATGGGGATTAAAACTCATTGTCGGACAAAACAAGCAGGCGTTGGCAGAAGGCATGGGACCAGAAAAAGGACGAATGGTTTGTTGTTCTGCCTTAAAGACTGAAGGATTGCAATTACTTATGGAAGATAAAGGATATACTGGTCTTATCCTGGGTATCAGACGGGACGAAGAAGGTACCCGGGCAAAAGAACGCTATTTCTCACCGCGCGATAAAAACTTCGAATGGAATTACAAAGACCAGCCACCCGAATTATGGGATCAGTTCAAAACTGATTTTGATAAGGATACCCATATTCGTATTCATCCATTGTTGCACTGGTCAGAGATTGATGTGTGGGCATATATTAAACGTGAACAAATACCGATTATCGACCTTTATTTCGCTAAAAATGGTGAACGATACCGTTCGCTGGGATGCTGGCCATGCACAGGACGTATTAAATCAAACGCTACAACAATTGATGAAATTATTGATGAATTGCGAAATACCAATACCAGCGAGCGCGCAGGTCGGGCGCAAGACCATGAAGATACCTATGCCATGCAGAAATTGCGGGCTAAGGGTTACATGTAAGGAGGAATCGAAATGACTATACAAGCACAAAAATCATCAATGAATATAGTTATTGTCGGGCACGTTGACCACGGTAAATCAACCCTGGTTGGACGCCTGTTTTATGATACCAATAGCCTGCCAGAAGGTCGTTATGACGCGGTTGCCCGCGTATGTGAAGATACAGGGAAACCATTTGAACTCGCATTTCTTTTGGACGCACTGGAAGAAGAACGCGACCAGGGAATCACCATTGATACCGCGCAAGCGCAGTTCCACACCGCACTTCGCGACTATGTATTGATTGACGCACCAGGACATAAAGAATTCCTGAAAAACATGGTCACCGGCGCATCATCAGCAGAGGCAGCTATTCTGCTAATAGATGCTGCCGAAGGAGTACAGGAACAATCTCGCCGACATGGGTACATTCTACATCTGCTGGGAATCAAACAGGTTACTGTCGCCATTAACAAAATGGATCTGGTTGGATATTCACAGGAAGTCTTTGAAAAAGTGCGCGATGAATATATCGAGTTTTTAAAGCAATTAGGGGTACATCCGGCCTCAGTAATTCCCGTTTCCGCACGTGAAGGTGACAATATCGCCTCGAAAAGTGACAAGATGTCATGGTATACTGGACCATCGATAATCGAGGCTTTGGATAATTTCACCACCCGTCCATCCCGCGAATTCCAGCCATTACGATTCCCTGTACAGGATGTTTATAAATTTGACCATCGCCGTATAGTTGCCGGACGCATTGAATCCGGCACCATTGGTGTTGGTGACAAAATCGTATTTTCACCTTCCGGACATCATGCTGTGGTAAAAACTATTGAACGCTGGAATAGTCCAAATACTGGTCCGGCATTTGCAGGTGAATCTATTGGCATCACCCTGACCGAACCGATATTCGTGGAACGCGGCGAAATAATTTCTCATGTTTCAAACAAACCTACTGAAACAACAGAATTATTGACAAACATCTTCTGGTTAGGTAACAGGCATCTGGTCGCGGGCAAGCAATATGTTTTAAAACTGGCAACACAGGAAATTCCATGCCAGATAAGCAGTATTATTACTGTTATGGATACATCCAGCCTTGATACCGGAAATAATCAGTATGAAGTGGCAAAAAATGAAGTAGCCAATGTATTATTTTCTCTTAAAAAGCCTGTAGCATTTGATGAATTTACTAATATTGTGGAAACAGGTAGATTTGTACTGGTTGATGGGTATGATGTAGCAGGCGGAGGTATTGCATTGGCACCCATTATAGATAACTATACCATTTAAACGGAGAACAGAATAATGACGCTATCAGTATTGGAACAAATAAAACAATCATTTAATCCGTATATCGGTCAACAGGTATTCGCACGGTTGTCTGTTGGCACTGTTGATGATATAACACCGGAAGATGATATAGTAATGCGGTGGTATGGCATGTACCGGCAACGTCCGTTGGATGCCGGAGTATTTATGCTCAGGTTAAAACTACCTGGTGGTGCATTAACATCCACACAGGCAAAGACTGTCGCTACCATTGCCGAACGTTACTCCGGTGGAAAAATTAGCCTTACCACCCGACAGGATATAGAATTGCATAATATAACCCTGGCAAATCTACCGGATATTTTTACAGCATTACACACGGTAGGTTTGCAAACCCTGGGTGCCTGTGGTGACCAGGTACGTAATGTTGTAGGATGTCCAATAACTGATATTAATAAAGCGGAATTAATTGACACATTGCCATTAGCAAATAAAATCACAGAACAGTTTCTCGCTAATCCGGAGTTTGCGAATTTGCCGCGTAAATTTAAGATTGCGGTATCCGGTGGTGGATGTGGATGTGTACCCTACGATATCAACGATTTGGGTCTGGTTGCAGCAAAAAATGATAATGGTGAATTGGGATATGTGGCAATGGTCGGCGGTGGTCTTTCTGTACAACCGGCTTTTGCTGTTAATTTAGGGGTTTGGATTCATCCGGATGAAGTGCTGATTGTAATTACTCAACTGGTTAAAATATTCCGTGAACATGGCAACCGCGAAAACCGTGGAAAAGCCCGGGTAAAACATTTGATTGCCATAAATGGAGTTGAATGGTTGCGAAACGAAATAGAAAACCGACTTGGGCATAAATTAACGCCATATCATCATCAGTTACCATCACCTTCAAGACATGACCACTTGGGAATAAATCGTCAGAAAACAGATGACTCTTTCTATTTCGGAATTCCTATACCGGTGGGAATAATCACCAGTGCACAATTAATAACCTTAGCTAATATCGCGATAGATCACGGAAAAGATAATATCAGATTCACACATCAACAAAATATTATCTTAACCGATATCAAAGAATCTTCAATTTCCGAAGTTTCCACCCTACTTGCCGCGCTGAATTTACCCGTTTCATCTTCTAGTCGATATGGGAATACTGCTGTATGTGTGGGTAAAACCTATTGTATGAAAGCGATTACCCAAACAAAAGAAATTGTATTACCTTTAATTAATAACATCAGCGACCCACTGGCTGGCACCGAAGTATCCCTGCGAATTAGCGGATGCCCAAATGGTTGCAGTGCGCATGCAGTTGCGGACATTGCTCTGCAGGGGTCATTAGTTAATACCGATGGTGGCAGCGAAGAAAGGTTCGATTTGCTGGTTGCCGGTGGAAAATCAAAAACACCAGCATTTGCCAAACGAATATATTCACGACAAAAGCCTGATGATTTACCTGCGATTATTGACACATTATTGCAACGATATCGTACCGAAACAAGCGAAAACGAAACATTCAGTGATTACGCACAACGCATATTATGGCAGGAATGTAAATAATTTAACCCCAGGATTGCATCTTTACTCTTATACACGTTTTTAGATGTTAATATTTATTTACAAAATCACCCCAGTGCGGGTCGCATATAATTATCGACTATCTACTATTTTATATGCACCCCGCATTGTGGCCGGTTTTACAAAAAACCAACAACAATCAAAAGCATCCCCTACAGCAAATAAATCACTAATCTGACTTTCGCATTTTAGTGCCCTAATCCCGAAGAAAAACTTGATTTTAGTGCCCCGAATTCAAAGAAAAAACTTGATTTTCGAGAGTATATAAGATAACAATATTCGACTTTATAAAATTGCGTGCAAGTCAGAGATTAATTTAACCACGAAAGACACGAAGAACACGAAAATGAATATTGATTTAACAAATTCAATTAGGTATTAAATGTTAATTAATAACCTTTTTCGTGTCCTTCGTGTATTTCGTGGTTTATAAAAAAAAATATGATACGTTACAGGCTTTTGCACAACCCAATTATTTCTATTTTTTCTGTACGGAATGCCGGGGACGGCATTCCCTACA
>CAZNLA010000520.1:0-3971 GCA_964573385.1 uncultured bacterium | reverse complement strand
GAAAGTGAAATAAGATTCAGGAACATGTTTGAAAAACATAGCGCGGTTATGTTGCTGATTGAATCACAGTCCGGACAGATAATAGATTCTAATATTTCCGCCAATAACTTTTATGGATATGATAAACCTACCATGTTATCCATGAATATCAGTGACATAAACACTCTGTCTCCGGCCGAGGTCACTGAACAAAGATTAAAAGCTATAAATAGTAAAGAGAATTATTTTACATTTCCTCATAAATTATCCAATGGTGATATACGGTTAGTTGAAGTGTATTCATCACCAATTATTTATCATGGTGAATCTATTTTGTTCTCCATTATTCATGATATTACCGAACGCAAACAATACGAAAACGCTTTGCGAATACAACATGAATTAAGTTTATCATTAGGTTCCAACGATAATATATATGTTGCATTAGAAGAAATACTAAACGCGGCATTACAATTTGAAAGCATTGATTGTGGTGGAATATATTTGGCGAATAGTGACGGTGGGCTTGATATAGCCGTTCATCGTGGTTTATCAGATGAGTTTATTAAATTGATATCACATTATCCATCTGATTCACCACAAACAATATTAGTTCGTCAGGGTAACGCCATATACAGTAAATATCAGGATGTAAAACCAGAAACAGATACTTCTGAAGAAAAATTATTGGCCATTGCAATTGTACCGGTATTATATAATGGTGAATTGCTGGCGTTATTAAATTTATCATCACACAGTTATGATAATATTATGGTTAAAACACGCACCGCAATAGAAACAATTGCCGTGCAAATTGGCAGTATTCTGATGCGATTAAAATTGCATGAATCATTACGGGAAAGCAAACAAAACCTGCAGACATTATTTGACACCATAGAAGATTTATTATTTGTACTGGATGAATCCGGGAACATAATACTTGCAAATACTACAGTATATAAATCACTGGGATACACTGTAGAAGAGTTAGCGGGAGTAAATGTTTTAGCGGTACACCCCGCAGATAGACGTGACGAAGCAGGTGCCATTGTCACAGATATGATTGCCGGCATACGAGATTTTTGTCCGGTTCCATTACAGGCGAAGGATGGCACATTAATCCCGGTAGAAACCAGGGTGACTGCAGGTATCTGGGCCGGAAAACCAGCATTATTTGGCATTTCACGTGATATCACTGAAAGATTGATTGCAAAAGATACGTTGGAAAAACAGAACCTGTGCATAGATAGTCTCATAGACAGTACCCATGCAGGAACATGGGAATGGAATATTCAGACCGGCGAAATGATATTTAATGAATTTTGGGCCAATATGTTCGGTTATACATTGGATGAACTGCAACCTACAACTATAAATACCTGGCATGCACTTATTCATCCGGATGATATGGCAATTGCTAATGATTTATTGGAACTTCATTTTAACGATAAACTGCCATATTATGAGTTCGATTGCCGTGTTAAGCATAAAGATGGTCACTGGGTATGGGTAAATGACAATGGTCGTGTTGTATCCAAAACAAATGACGGAAAACCATTAATGATGTTCGGTACCCACACAGATATTTATAAACATAAAAAGATTGAAGAAGATTTGAATAATGCAATGAAAGAGATTAAAACACTTCAAGGTATTATTCCAATCTGCGCGCATTGTAAAAATATCCGCGATGACAAAGGGTTATGGAGTCAGGTAGAGGTTTATGTGCGTGACCACAGCGAAGCCGAGTTCAGTCATGGCATTTGTCCGGATTGTATGAGAGTTTTGTACCCGGATATTGATATTGATGAAAATTAGACAATATTGAAAATCTGGTTATAAAATTAATAAGCACACTGATAAAATAAAATTAATCAGTGTGCTGTTTTTATCTATGAATTATTAAAAAAGAAAAGTATGCTGCTATTATTTATAAACTGATGTAATGCCTTCTCTGATAGCGTATTTAGTAAGGTCGATAATAGACCGGATTCCTAATTTGTCTGATATTTTTTTGCGATGTGTCTCAACTGTTTTAATACTTATAAATAACGCATGGGCGATATCTTTCATGGTATGGCCTTCCGCCAGTAACTGCAATACTTCACGTTCGCGTTTGGTAAGGATTGTTTTTTTTGCATCTTCAGATTTAGCAATATTAATATTACTTTTTGTTGTACCCTGCCGGTAATCAGACAATACTAAATGGGCAATAGGGGGACTTAAATATGACTGTCCACGCTGAATAGAACGGATGGCGAAGAGTAATTCATCAAATACCCCGTCTTTTAAAATATATCCGGCAGCACCAGCATGCAACATTTCGCTGACATACCTATGGTCAGAATAGGTTGATAACGCTAAAATGCGTAAAGTGGGGAACTCTTTCATTAATTGCCGGGTTGCGTCAATACCATTTAATTCTGGCATTGATACGTCCATTAAAACTACATCCGGGTTAAGTTTTGTTATTAATTCAATTGCCTGACGTCCGTTTTCTGCAACACCAATAACTTCAATGTCGGATTCTGAATATAACAATGCACGAATACCATCCCGAATGATACCGTGATCATCAGCAATAAAGACTTTTAATGACATCGCAATCTCCCCGGTTAAATTATAAAATATCGCAAAAACCCTATTAGTTAATATTCCATAAACAATAACATTATCCTTTATCTTTTTTGATTTTACTGTTATTTAATTTCATGACCTTCGCTTTTAATAGAAAATATGCTTAAAAGGTCGCTTTGACAGTCTCAGCGACTGGTCACTGAGACTGTCGAAGTGGCCATAAGTGAAATCAATATGTGAATTATTGACATAAATGTATTGATTGTCTGTCGCTGAGTTGCTAATATACTGTATCATATAAAATATATCGTCTGAGTTATAAACAGGACTTTCGCTTAATGTCACTTTGACAGTCTCAGTGACCGGTCGCTGAGACTGTCGAAGCGACCATTTTTAAGCCACTTTCTTTTTGAAAGCGAAAGTCCTGATAAGGTAGCAAAAAGGAATAATATTATGAGTTATGTACCATTAGTTGAACTTTTACTGCATGCGCGAAAACATGGGTATGCGGTTCCATCTTTTTGCGCGTGGAATGCTGAAACAATAGAAATTATTTTACAGGTAGCGCAAAGGTTGCATGCTCCGGTTATTTTAATGGCAGGACCGGCAGAGTTTTCCTTGTTACGGCCTTCTATACTGGCACCAATAGCCCGGCAATTACTGGACGTTTATCCGGTGACGGCATCATTACATCTGGACCATGGTGATTCCATGGATGTAGTTGATGAATGTTTAACTGCAGGTTTTACCTCGGTTATGCTGGATTATTCCGCTAAATCTTTTGATGAAAACGCAACTGCACTGCGCGAAGTGGTTTTGCGCGCGCACCCATTGGGGGTTTCAGTAGAAGCGGAAATTGGCCATGTAGGTCGGGTTGATAATATATCCATCGAAAGCGAACGGGCCTCTACTCTTACCGAACCATCTGATGCGCTCGATTTTTTACAGGCTACCGGTGTAGACGCACTGGCGATATCAATAGGTAACTCACATGGGCAATATACCAGTCTTCCCAAGTTTGATTTCCCCCGGCTTGCCGCAATCCAACAAGCGGTGTCAATTCCATTGGTACTGCATGGCGGGTCAGGTACCCCGGATGATGAATTGCGCCAGGCTATTTCTATGGGTATCGCAAAAATTAATGTTGCCACTGACCTTGTCGCCACCCTTCGCAAGTCATTAATAACACAATGGCAGGAAGGACGCAATTTGTGGACACCTTCCGCACAGGCAGAAGCAAAACAGGCGATTGTGCCGGTAATTGAAAGATGGATAACGCGCACCGGTGCTAAGGGACAAGCATGATAGTTATCACTGTCGAAGTGAGTAAAAGCAAAATGTTAAAATGGAGAATAAATGAGAATGAATAATAACGAAAAATTAACAGATAATATCTTGCATGGTTTACGCGATAT
>CAZNLA010000519.1:0-3975 GCA_964573385.1 uncultured bacterium | reverse complement strand
TTGAACCATTAGCACAGTTCGCATTTAGCAAAGAGTTACTGGTTAAAGCGAAGGAAGAAGGAATGCACACCGTAGTTGAGACCACTGCCTCGTTCCCGTGGAAAAAGATGCAGGAATTACAGCAACTGGTGGATGGTTGGTTAATAGATATAAAACATACAGATGATAAACGTCATATAGAAATTTGCGGTCAATCGAATAAGCAAACATTGGCAAATATCCGACAAATGGTTGATGAAAATTGGAATATCATTTTACGCATCCCATGGATTCCAAAACATAACGCGGAACCGGAATTCCTGAATGGCCTGTTGGATTTCCTGCGTTCTTTCCCTGTTGCGCCACCGGTAGAATTTATGCCATATCATCGTCTTGGCACCGGAAAATGGTCTGGTTTAGGCGGTGAATCCCCCATGCCAGAAGATATTCCTGCCGCCACCCCGGAAGATGTGGCACCGTGGGTAGAAGCATTAAAAGAAGCCGGATTTAAAGCATCAGTGTCGTAGGTACAAATATTTAACCACGAAATACACGAAAAGCACGAAAAAACATAACTTTCTATTGATGTCACTTCGACAGGCTCAGTGACCGGTCGCTTAGCCTGTCAAAGCGAACTTAATTGAGCATCATTTACGGAAAATTTCTTATTGTTTATTACTTTTCGTGTCTTTAGTGTATTTCGTGGTTAAAAATCTACGCTTTCGCACCCGGCAGATAGCCACCTTCTGCAATTAACCGGTGACATAATACACGCGGGTCAACCTGATGAACATCGCAATTACCGTTTGCTGCCAATGCTGCCGCAACACCGGCAGCCTCGCCCAACCCAAGACAAACCGGCATAATGCGTATTGCCCCCTGCACAAGTCGTTCACATGAGATACTTCGTCCTGCTACCAACACATTACGCAATCCGCGAGGTGTAAGGCAACGATACGGAATGCCATGACTTTCACCCGGTTTCAATGATTCATAACGACTGCTGTCATTTTTCGTCTTTCCGGCTAATTCATCGGCATGCTCTTTCTTGGATGTATGAATATCAATGCAATAGGCGTTACGACAGATTTCGTCATCAAAAGATTGTCGGTTGTAATAATCATCAACAGTAAGCAGATAATCACCGATTATTCGGCGCGATTCGCGGATTCCTAATAAGTCGCCGGTTGCGGCAAGGTAACTATTGGCAAAAGCCGGATGCAAATCTGCAAATGCATTGCGAAAAGCACCGGCTATTTTACGGCCTTTTATCATTGCATTCGACACACCAAAAGGATCATTGCTATCAACATCCCAGATGTGACCGGCATTCATACCGATTATTCCCGGTCCTACTACCACTGGCACGATAAAACGGTCGGGAATATCAGGACAGTTGCCGGAATCCATTATTTTATCGGCAATAGTCGGGTATAGCTTATCACCATATTGATATCCATACATATCGACATTTGCCATGGTAAAACAAAGAGTAGCTGGCATTAATTCGTTTGTCTCATCGCCTTTTGCGAACTCCGCGCCTGCCCATGCCGCCAGGTCGCCATCACCGGTACAATCAATATATACTTTTGCCTTATATGCGCTTAACCCAGCTTTATTAGCCAGGATGACAGCATCAACAACACCATTTTCCCCCATCTCAACCGATGCCAGAATTGTGTGAAATAAGACCTGAACCCCGAACTCGGTAACCATTTCGTCGTAAACACGTTTCAACAGTTCTGTATCAATCGGCTGCAAATCGCCTTTTGGCGCATGCGGAATGCCGGCTTTACAGGTATCAAAAATTCGCTGTGCTAACCCACGGATTATCATGTCATACCAGTTAGTGAAAGACATCCATTGATTAAGGCGACCAGCGGTACCCATACCACCCAGACAACCTGTCGCTTCTACCAATAATGTTTTAGCACCTTCACTACCTGCCGCGGCCGCAGCAGTGCAGCCGGCAGGACCACCGCCAATAACAATAACATCCCATGAATCATTAAAAGTCATTGATTTCGCTTTCAGATGGTATGAATTCATAAAATTATCCTTTTATTTTAAATGCTTCCAGTTCCAATTCAATCAGCAAATCAGGACGGCAAATATCCGCAGACGCAGTCATGCAGCGTTCGGCGGGGAAACCGTTTTCATTCGCCCAGTCATAAAATGCCGGAACTGCTTCCGGTATAGCGCACCAGCAAATTCCGCTGCTAACATCGGAAAAAGTCATCCCGCGGGATTCCAATATCGCCGATACTACCAGTCCGGTTAACTCCATTTGCTTGCGTATATCACCGACAAAAACTGTTGCGCCACCCGGTTCTATTGATGCGGTACCGGATATAGTTAATCTTCTGCCATGCGAATTTTCTATTTCAACTGCGCGACTGAAAGATGAACCATACGCCGGTGCCGGACATTGCAGAGGTGATGGAATCGCAGATATTTTAACATTATCATTTAATGGCTGGACAGAAATAGCGGCAGCTATCAATGCCGCGCCAGCATAGTTAGGTGCTCCTACCCCGGTTGAAGCCGGCACTAATCTATCATATACACCACGTGATTTAAAGAAATTGTTGCGGGCAACGTTAAAATCAGCATACCAGTCATTTATCCGGTTATTTATGAACCACGTCCGTACCACATTGTCGAAGGATGAACCACCGGCAACCAACGCACGGTCAAGGATTAACAATACGGATTCAGCCTGTTCTTTGGCCGATAAAGTTATATCTTCCGGCAATATCCCGGATACTTCTGTCCAGCGAATATCGCCGTCCTCCCATGACGCGCCAACACATTTGCCGTTAAATATGACCGGTGTAGCATTATCAGCGAGATGAACTACACTTCCACCAACAGCAGAAACGTCGTTACGGCAAGGTAATATCATACTCACCGGATAATCGACACAAATGCCTGAAGCTATTCCACCAACAACTGACTTTGAAACAGGTAATTTATCATCTGGTTTAACATATAAACAGTATCTATTTATCATTTAATTCACAATACACTTTCATTTATAAATTTCTAAGAGGTCACTTCGACAGGCTCAGTGACCGCAAATATTACGCTTAATGAACTCGGTCACTGAGCTTGTCGAAGTGACCTAACCCAAATGAATTGGACAAGGTAATCGGTGTCGCTGCGCTGCAGCTTAGTATTATTTCTTATACTGAGTACTATTAATATATCGCCGCTCTGCGGCTGGAAATAATGTCATACTATAATGTTGTTCTATTAAACAAACCAGCCGCAGCGCGGCGATATATTAATAGTATTCCATTGTATACAAGAAATTAAAGCTGCAGAGCAGCGACACATAAAAGTTATCTCTACATAAAATCCTAACCTTTTTGTTCGAATTTGATTGCTAACAGCCTAAAACTATGACTTTTCATTACATTCCATATCTCTTTCTTAACATTGGAGATAATTTTAACATTAATTGTAAACGTTCAAAAAAATCGCACCATTCGCTTAATTCTGTTGCCAACGCGTCATTAGATGGGGGAATAAGTCCAGTTTCGCAGGTCGGTCCGAGTTCGGTGGCGGCTTTACGGCGATACACGCTGAGGTGACGGTCTCCGAAGCGGGCAAGTTCGAAGAAATCTTCTGAAAATACCACCACAACCGGCACTTTCAATGCGCCATTAATACGCAATTTATCGTGAAGTTCGGGATATGTGCGGCTATCCAGATAACGCATTTCAATCTGTGGCGTTGCTTCTTCAATAACTTTAAACATTGGTATTTGCCGGGTGCAGTCGCCACACCAGATACCACTTAACACCAATACTTTCATCTTCATGGTATAGGTTGCCAGCAATGCTTTCTGTTCATCAGTCAACGCAATCAGCGATTCATAATTTCTTACATTCGCAATCTGGTGTTCTTCGCCGGCGGCAACGTAGTCCTGATATAGTTGCCCTTTCGCGAAATATTCCTGAAAATATTCGCTGTTAGTGTCAAAATATGGTG
>CAZNLA010000518.1:0-3977 GCA_964573385.1 uncultured bacterium | reverse complement strand
CGTGGGCGGTCAAATCAAGTGAGCAAAAACAGGCGTGAAGCGTGAGTAGCTACAACAATAGAATGCTGGCCATATCAATAGCATATTGTGATGGGTATTGGTGTGATACTGTCGTTTTTGGCTATGATTTCGGGATTGTGGTAGATGAAGATTGAAATAATGTAAACAACTATTTCGCTTTTGGGATTTACCCAAAAGCGAAAGTTTAAATTTAAAAAAGGAGCACAAAATGACAAATGAAAAAGATTCAGAATTTGATGATGAAGAAGAAAAAATCGTTGTGGACGAGGACGTTGAAGACGAAGTAGATGAAGATGAAGATGAAGATGAAGATGAATACAATTTGTATTGTCCATACTGTAACCAGAAAGTTTATGATTATGAAGAAGGGATAGATGCATGTGAGCATACGATAGCGTGGTATGGTACTGGAAATTGTGAATTAATATGGGAAAAAGAAGAATTTGAAAAGTTATTTGAAAAATATTTAGAGTTTATTCCATCGCTTGAAATAGATGAAGATGATTACGAAAATATTGATATCACATCTTTTTACGAAGATGAGTTAGATGAGTTGGAAAAATTTGCTGAAGCGGAAGAGTTTGATTTGTCTGATGTTAACGACGGTGGCGCGAAAGGACATGGTTCCAGATTGTATGTTCTATTCACAGGTGAATCCGTAACTGCTGATATCAATATTATCAAACAGGTATTACCAAAATTAAACTTAACAAAACTGCGCCGCGGCATAAAGTATCACATGAATGAAGAGAATTACGAAACGGCGTTATTCCTTTGTAATAGACTTATGATGCAGAAAAATGTCAAGTTAACAGCAAAAGATATGCATAATTTAGAACTATGCCATTCAAACATCGATTAAAATGAATGTGGAATCCATTGCTACGATATGGCATTATCTCTTGATACATACAGAAAAGTATTGCAAATATGAATAAAGGATTGCTTAATGACAAAAGAAAAAGTCCTAACCTTAAATTAAATGAATCATGAACCTTCGCACAACTAATGCGAAAATACAACTAAAAATAAAGGGAACTAAAAATGTCAAAAATCGAATTTACTCAAGTAGAATGTCCGCAATGTAAATCAAAAATTAATGCTCAAGTATACAGCAGTGTCAATGTAGTATTAGACCCAGAGTTAAAACCAGCAGTAATTCAAAATGCTTTGAATATTAATCAATGTCCAAAATGCAAGTTCAAAGTAGGTATTATTTCTGATCTTCTGTATACCGACAATAACCGAAATTATTGGGTCTGGTTTAGATCATCTTTGGACAGCAAACAACTATTACCATTTGATCGAGAATCAGAATCTATGGCACAGATGATGATAAGCAACGGAATTAAATTAAGAGTGGTTACTTCATACAATGATCTAGTTGAAAAAATTCACATATTTGATGATGAACTTGATGATAGAGTAATTGAAATGCTAAAAAGACAGATAGAACCTGACTTGGCCGGTTATCCTGGTCCACAGTCACGATTGCTATATAGTAGATGTATTAAAGAAAATAATATGATAATTGTTAAATTTTCATGTTCTCAATTACCAGGTATGGAAATAACACTAAGTGAAGGTAATCTTAATTATTTAAACTTTAAACAAGAATATTCTCCATTCTTCGAACCTCTACTAGGAAATTCGAATTGGTTATTAGTTGAAAGAAAATTTGCAAGTGATATAGAAAAACGTCACAACAATCATAAAAAACATGATGATAGTGGAATTGAGAAGAAAAAAAACAATCTCATGAGTCGTTTTTTTGGCAAACATTTTAAAAAATAGAATCATAAATAAGAATGAAGCCTGTTAAAAAAACTATAAATATACTCATATAAAGGAGAACTATATGTTCAATTTCTTTAAATCTATGAAGAAAAAAACTAATGACAAAGAAATATTATATAAAAAAGCCATGAAATCATTAGATAACGGCAAAGTACAGATTGGCATGAATATTCTCTATCAATTGGCGTTGGAAGATTATGCCCAAGCAGAATATTCACTTGGTGATATTCATGAATTTATATTGAATGATTACCAACAAGCAACTAAGTGGTACGACTTTGCCGCGCAACATGGACATGCGCAAGCTCAATTTTGCCTGGCGAATATGCTTATGACTGGCAAAGGCACGCCAACAGACAGCAAGGAAGCAGCACACTGGTATAGAATAGCTGCTGAAAATGGGATAGCTGACGCACAATTCGTAATGGGTGAACTGTTAAGGGTTGGCAAAGTAATTCCGCAAGATTTGCTCGAAGCCCGCAAATGGTACACACTGGCAATTAAAAATGGTTTCAAGTTAGCGCAGATGCGCATAGAACAGATGGATGCAGTTGGCGGTGATAAAGAAGATATCCCGATACCAGCAAAAAACATAAATGATCTGATAGTTTCTGAAGATATGAATGAAATTCCAAGTGAAGTGTTAATGGCGCGAGGATTAGACTATTTTATTGGTGATGGAATTCCCCAGGATATGGAGAAGGCTGCCGAATACATTAAAGCAGCTGCAGTAAAAGGACTTCCAGATGCACAATTTATGTTTGGAAAAATGTATTGTGGAGCACAGGGAGTTGAAAAAAATTATGAAAAAGCTCTATTCTGGCTAAAAAAAGCCGCCGGCCAAAATCACCCGGAATCAAATTTTGAAGTTGCAAAATTTTATGACAATGGCATAGGTGTCGAAAAAAACACGACCATAGCCGAAGAATATCTACAGAAAGCAGCTTCTTTAGGACATAATGTCTCTAAAGAAGCTCTTAAAAGACGTAAGAATAGGTAGTAGACTTGTATTTATGTGATTCAAGACACATAAAATTTTACTACTCTGCTTTTTCAACACCATAGTAAAACAGGTAATTGTCGAAGTAGATTTTCAGGTCTTTCGTTGATACGTACGGGTAATATTTATTGACGGAGCGGGCGAAGGATTTCAGTTCGCGTTCGCCTTTCAATGCTACCGCGACGATGAAAGGAATATTGACGCTTTCCAGGACGCGTCCGATGATGCAAACGGCGCATAATTGCATGCGAGTCAGCGTTGCCAGCCATTCTACCGCCTCATGTGCGCATTCGGAATAGGTGCCGAAGGTATTCATCCATTTCATATGCTGCTGAGGTTCCGCCGTCGGGCAATGAAAGGTCCAATCGCTTTCCGGTGAAAGACCAATGACTATTGAAAGTTCGAGTTCTTCACGCGGCATGGTGGAAAAGAAATCTATCATGGCATAATGAAAAGCCACCAGCGACACCGGGTCGGACGGGTCATCGCCATGGATATTCAAATCCGCCAGCAACCTGTCGGCCAGGGATTTATAAGACGTCACCACTGGCTTGCCAATTGGGGTCAATAACGGTTTGCCATCATCCAGGAATGCGTATTTTTTACCTTTTTGTTTCATGGTATACATGGGGATTTGCTCCTTTGATTATTATAAAATATCATTTTCTGGTTATATGCATAATATCGTTTCCATTTAAATCCTGTATTGCAATCAGTAATTCGTTAACTTTAGCCAACATTCCATTTATCCATTGAATTTGAATATTTGCGATTGCGATTGCTATGCGCCTGGCATAGATGTATTTTACAGCAGATGCCAAGTCTAAATTTTGTGTAAAATCGATACCACCCTGATTGACTCCTTCATAATAGAAATGTGTTCCATTAAAGTCCACACGTATAATAAAATCGTCTTCTTTATTACAATCAGTGATATCAGATACATGACATAATGTAACAGACTCATCATCGAAATATGACCATCCATGCGGACAATATCCCCATATACAATCGAGTCCTTTTGCTCCGCATATTACAAACGGTGGTGGTGTATTCGCATGTTGATTGGTTGGTTTACAAAATACACCGGATTCTCTGCAACCTTCCATGTAATACTCATGGTTGTTGTGCTTAAATATCGCAGTGGTCTGACATGGAG
>CAZNLA010000517.1:0-3995 GCA_964573385.1 uncultured bacterium | reverse complement strand
GAGATTTCTGAATGTGACTGGAGTTCAGACGTGTGCTCTTCCGATCTAGAAAATTCATAGTTATGATACGTATTTGTAATAACTGTCACTACTTCACCGGTGACAGCATCATAAATATCTACATCACATTTAGAATTACACACAAATAGCAATCCATCATATACAGCAAAGGATTTTATGTCATTTTTATTAATTTTCCATAAAATCTTCCCCGGTTCAGGATATTTCTGATTATATTCACCTTCAATAAAAGGTGATAATAAAGTTGCGGTAATCTCATTTTCATCATATTGTACTAATATTTCCGCAGAAATTTCACGGTAATACTTGTCTTTCAAAACAGGTAATAAAACATTAGCTATTTGTGAATTAACTTTTGTTTCAATCGGCAATTTCTCATTTACAATTAATTGATTATCATTTTTGTATCCATAACATTTTTCACCATTTTCATTCAATAGTCCACCTGGATATCTTTCGAAATTACCGTTTGACGACAGAACTGCTTTGCGGGTTAGTGGCATCACAGAAAAATAATCATCATTTTTATTTATAATTTCCATGAAGATTTCATTACTTATCCCTGATAAACCTATTACAACACGCCCATTACAAAATTTAAAATCAGTAAACTTACCTTTAATTTCTTTTTCTTTTTCTACTTTGATTGGCGCAAATTGATACAGATTATTTGCGTTAAAATCTAATTCATTAATATTCCATTGGTAAAAAATTGACTTGATAGCATTATAAGTATTGGGAAATATCACTTCATTTTTATCTTTTACAACCACCGGTTTAATAGCCAGGATTCCATTTAATATTTTCAATTTTTCCGGATTCAATGTTTCTATAACTTCAAAATCGTTGTATGTAATAACTAATAAATCACCATCTGCAACCGCGCATCTTATTGTTGCCAACTGTTGCGCGGTGAATTTCAGCAACATATCAGCATCACAAAAAATAACCTTATCGCGATTGTATTTATTCAATTCATCCGGAGAAATAGCCCGGATCGTTTCAGAAGCCTCAACTCCTGTTATATGCGTGGATGCCGGTAAATATTTACTGCCAGCAAAATCTCGGATTCGTTTCAACAGATTATTTGACGCGTCATCATTGCAGATTTCTAATACAACGGTTCTCACAAAATTTAAATCCGGAGCATAACTTTTAATATCCTGTGCAATTGCGTTAAAAGAATATAAAAACACCCAGCAAAGCATAAGCATTGCCGGGTGACCCGATTTTAATATTTTATCTATTAAGAATTTCATTCTTAAAATCCAATCTTATCTTTTAACTGACTATTTAATTTTTATCAGGATAGATAATATGAAAATATCCAGTAACAATAATATATTTAGACATCCGTGATTGAATACAGTTTCACCCGATAACAGGACTTTCGCTTAAGGTCACTTCGACAAGCTCAGTGACCGGTCGCTGAGCTTGTCGAAGCGACCTTTTTAAAGCATATTTTACTTGAAAAGCGAAAATTCTGTAATAAATAAAAAACAGTTATACTAATTCATTTTTATTTCTGTTTATATTTCAGTTTTTCCGATATCATCCGGATTTTCTTTTAATGAAAACCAGAAATTACTTCCTTCATCCGGTAAACTGTTAACACCAATATCACCATGATGACTTTGAATGACTAATTTACAAAACGCAAGACCCAGTCCGATAGCATATTTTCTATTATTAGTCTGCGAATTTACCTGACCGAATTTATCAAATATTTTATCCTGATACTCTATCGGTATTCCCGGCCCGTTATCGATGACTGATATCTTCATATAATCTTCAATACGTTCAACTCTTACGGTAATTCTACCACCCATTTGGTTAAACTTCACGGCATTGCTTAATAAATGTTGAATTACTCTGCGAATTAAACCACTATCACACAATATTTCTTTATTTTCAGTCAACATTTCAATATTTAATTCTATATCCGACTGATCTAAATTCAGTAATTTTATTGCCTGATTTATCAAATACTCAACATCACAAAGACTAACATTAATTGGCATCTTTCCATCTTCAAGTCTGCTTACATCCAACAGAGAGTTTACCATCTCGGTCAACTGGTGTGTTGTAGCCAATGTCGCGTCCAAATATTGCTGGCACTTCTCCGGTTTGGTTTTAAGAGAAATCTGCATTAAATCCAACATCCCAACGATGCCAAACAAAGGAGAACGCATATCATGGACAATCATATTTACCAGATTCTCGCGCATTTCTTCCAATTCGCGCAACCGGTTATAACTTTGTTGTAATTCCTGTTGCTGAAAACGCAATGTTAAATGGGCTTTAACACGGGCGTTAACTTCATCTATTTGAAAAGGCTTGGTTATATAATCTACACCACCAACTTTAAAACCATTTACTTTATCAATTGTTTCACTCATTGCACTGACAAATATTACCGGAATATCACGTAACTTTTCATTTGCTTTTAATTCGGTACAAACCTCATAACCATCCATCACAGGCATACACACATCAAGTAAAATCAAATCAGGATTTATATTTTCAACAGCATCCAACGCACGCCTGCCACTGTTAAACGCATGCACCTGATACCCATAAATACGCAAAATTTCCTCCAGCAATAACAGGTTTGCCGGCATATCATCTACAACTATTATTTTAATTTCGCTCTTCATCTTATTCAATGTAATATCCATTGCTATATTATGCACTAATATCAGCATATTTAATCAATTTTTCCATCTTTTATACATAATTTATTTGTTTTTTCAATTATATAATGATAAATCACTCATTTTTTCTAAAAAACAGAAGAAGTAAATCATCACTTCTTCTCATCATATTATCACAACAATTCATTAGTCATTAACTTTCAATATTACTCGTGATAACTATTTACAATCTGAATAAATGGGTATAAAATATATATAAAGTTCCGGTAATACTATAAAGGGGGTAAAAAACAATGAAAACTGACAACAAAAAATCTAAAGATGGTACTGGTGAAGAAGCAGATTTGTTAACGCTTGAAGAAGCGGCGGAAATCCTGTGTGTCAGCAAATCAACACTGTATAGAATGCTGGACAATAATGTCATACATGGGCGTAAAGTGGGCAGACAATGGCGTTTTTTGCAAACAGATTTACGACAATACCTGCACCGCGACAGTGAACAAATAGCTATTGAATCTGTAAACTCAGCAGATGTTGATACCTTACGAACTGCATTAGCAGAAACTGCAGCAAAATTACAGATAACAATTCCGGAAATTGATGTAAATGCCAACGCACAGGACAAAGTTAATTACTTTATCAATAATCTGATAATAATTTCGATACAAATGAATTCCAGCGACCTGCATCTGGTTCCTGGCAAAAACGAGATGTTAATAAAAGAAAGGGTTGATGGAACTCTGCAGGAAATATGCCGGATACCAACAACTGCCGCAAACGCGGTTATTAGCAGATTTAAAGCGATGGCCGAATGCAGTGTGGAAGAAAAACAATTACCGCAGGATGGAAGAATCATCGCGAAATATAATGATACTTCATTTGATTTTCATGCAAGTTTTATACCAACTGTGTATGGTGAAAGCATGACTGCGCGCAGGACATTACAAGGACTGCCATTAATGAAGTTGGATGACACCCAAATACTGGATGATGACCTGTTACGGTTGCGTCGCTGGATGAAATCACCAAATGGTACTATTTTGTTCACAGGCCCAACCGGATCTGGCAAATGCACTGTTCTTTACGCTGCATTGCGTGAAATTACCAGTCCGGCAATTAACACCATAGCAATTGAAGACCCGGTGATGTATGAATTAGAAAATGTCACCCATATATCCGTTAATATGCGGGTAGGTTTCACTATCCCGGTTGCTTTGCGTGCCATAATGCGGCATGACCCTGATATTATTGTAGTTTCAGAAATTCGTGATCGTGATACCGCGTTATTAACTGCACAATGCGCGTTAACCGGCCATTTAA
>CAZNLA010000516.1:0-3996 GCA_964573385.1 uncultured bacterium | reverse complement strand
GCTCTTCCGATCTCAATAGCTTTTAAAGGTGAACCACCAGTGGTAACAGTATCTTCAACGATAACAACATTGGCATTTTGTGGTAACGGGCCTTCAACCTGTTTACCTTTACCATGTCCTTTCGCTTCTTTGCGCACTAAAAACGCTGGTATAGGTTTTCCTTCCAGATAACTAACAATAGATATGGCACTGGCAACCGGGTCTGCACCCATTGTTAACCCGCCTACCCCCTGCACATTCATATCTTTTATTATTTCAAACATCAACTTGCCAATAAGATACGCGCCGTCAGGTGACAGTGTAACCAGTCTGCCATCAAGGTAGTAACTGCTTTCACGACCTGACGCCAGAATAAAAGAACCACGTGATAAAGCGCGTTCCATAACCATTTGACGTAAATTTTCTCGATTATCAGACATTTTTTTTCCTCCAGGTAAATATTTAATATTCAGGATTTTCGCATAATATGACTTCAACAGTCTCATAGACTATTTTTAATCAGATTTACCTAATAAGCGAAAATTCTGTATATATTCTCTTACTAATAAAATTCGACATTATTATTTGCATTCCTCTTGACAAATACCACCTATAAGTCGATTATATAGCAACACAATAGATTTTATCATCTGGTATTTGTGGCCAAATTTAATAGGGACGGATTATATGCAAGAAATTCAAAAACCTACAGAAGCACAATCAAACGCGAAAGCAATACTCATAGCCATTACTGTTGGTGTCATCGCCGGTGGTATTTCATGGATGATGTATAAAAGACCAGCATGGCGTCAAAATATATTATCATTAACCCGACAGGCTTTAAGTGTAATTGAAAGCATGCATATTGATTAATGAATATTGCATCTGGAAGTAGGCGGATGTGTAAAACGTCGTTGTTGTACCACCGGACATTTCCTGTTAGCTATCTTGCCGGACTGGGCACATATGGATACGATTGCACCACCATCAGTATTGTTGTCGTCGGCAGCAGGTATTGCGTCTGACGATGAATGATCCATACAATACGTTGTTGGCGCGTCTGACGCCAGCATTAATGTCACACGTCTTTCCGGACACCACCGGGTAGACAGATTTCCGGATTCAGCGCATATGGAAACTCGCTTCTTTTCCCCTGTTACTTCTTCTGACACTACAGTTCTTTCGTTTTGAGTATTGCCAACGGCGCCGATATCACTACCCCGAATTTTAAGAATATATGGCGATGTATTTAAAGTAAAAGTAGAATCATCCAATTGCTGGTAAATTGCCAATTCGCTCATATTATCTATATGTTCAACCGCCATTATTGGTTGAGCAGAAAGCATATATTTTTTCCAAATTGGTGCTGGCACTGTACCACCAAAGGTACGGTTCATCGGTGTATTGTCCCGATTTCCCACCCAAACAGCAGTAACCAGGTCATCTGTGTAACCAATAAACCACGCGTCTTTATAAGAATTCGTCGTACCTGTTTTCCCGGAGACTTTAAATGGGCAACGTGCCGCGGTACCGGTACCGCGTTCCACGCAACCACGCATCATCTCTTTCATGGTGTTCGCCACAATCATTGGTATTACACGTTCTGGTTTCACCTTGCGTTCATATATAATTTCATCTGAACCGGAATAACAAATTCTCGTTATACAACCCGGATTGGTTTTTATACCATTATTTGCCAATGTACAATAGGCAGAACAAATTTCAAATGGTGTCACTACGGATGACCCTAACGCGGTAGACAAATTGGGTTCAATAGGACTTTTTATCCCCATTCTTTTTGCTACTGTGATGATATTATCAATGCCTATATCATTCGCTATAAATACGGCAGCGCAATTTCGGCTTCCCCATAACGCTTTTTCCATGGCAATTCTGCCCTTGTACCTGCCATCGGAGTTTTGCGGTCGCCACATTTTCCCATTACCCAACGGGAAAGAAATTGGCCGGTCCATAACCTTTGTCGTTGGTGTATAACCACTGAGAATAGCCGCAGTATAATCGAATGGTTTAAACGATGAACCTGGTTGCCGTTTACCTTTTGTTACAATATTAAACTGATCCTGCTTAAAATCGATACCACCAACCATCGCTTTCACATATCCGGTAATCGGGTCTATTGATATTAACGCGCCGTCAGATAAGTTTCTGCTACGGTTATTATTAACACCTTCGGTCACGGCGTCTTCAGCAATTTTCTGCATCCGCGGATCAAGAGAAGTATATATATCAATGCCATAATTCATATAGTTAGCAGCCTGATCGCCTAACACTTCTTCTGATGACAATTCGTCGTTCTGGACATATTGAACAAAATATGGTGCGTGGTCATTTCGCATTGCCGAAGGTCTTTTTTCGGTTGCCAGTTTAATAGGTTTATTTTTTGCTGCTTTCCATTCTGCCTTTTCAATTTTACCGTTTAAAAACATCGCGTCCAACACTATATTTCTTCTCAATTTAGCTCTTTTCGCATTGCGATACGGGTTGTAATCAATAGGACTTTTTGGTAACCCGGCTAATAACGCGGCCTCATCCAATGTTAAATCTTTAGCGTTTTTATCAAAATAACTACGTGCTGCCATCTGTACGCCATAGCATTGTAAACCATATTTATTAGTGCCAAAAAAGACCATGTTAAGATAAGTTTCCAAAATCTCCTGTTTGGTATATTTTCTCTCAAACTCCAATGCCATCACCATTTCCTGCAATTTACGACGGATATCTTTACCACGATTTAAATTGTACATATTCCGCACTAATTGCTGTGTTATGGTACTTGCGCCTTCTTTTGCTCTGTTGTGAGAAATATTTTTCACTATCGCGCGGGCAATACCCCATGGGTCTATTCCCGGATGACTGTAAAAACGTTCGTCCTCTGTCGCCTGAATAGCATCTACCACCTTGCCCATATCTTTCAGTGATATCAATTGACGATTTTGTTCTGCCAGTGATATCTTTGCCAATAAAGTGCCATCCACAGCCAAAATACGACTGGGGATAGAGGGACGGATATCAGATAATTCATCTACATCCGGCAGATTCTGCGAGACATAAATAAATATGCCTGCTATTGTACCAACAAAAAAAGCGAAACCAACAAAAATCGCAATGGTTATGAAACGACAAAACATATACCATTTCTGCCGCCAGTTTAATTGCGGTTTCTTTTGGATATTCGGGTTCGATATATAATTAGTTACTTTATTAATTCTGCCTGGCATTTACGTTTTCCATTATATTCCAATTTCCGCCAATTATATCCATATGATTTCCGATTGATGTTACATACCTTTTCCATGCCGTTGCTAAAGCAACATCCATTTCCGCTTTTTCTTTTTCACTTTTTAATTTATCAACTAATGAAACTGCACCGGATTCAAGCTTAATATTAGCAATACCCACGCGTCTTGTTGCAATATCACATCGCTTGCGCGCTATTGATAATCTATATTCCTCATTTTCTACCTGGGATTTTGAGGCAATCATTTCCTGCATTAACTCTGTCTCACGACGATTTTTTTTGGCGATAATATTATTATACTCAACCTTGGCTACCTTAACTCCGGATTCCGCAGATGGTGATAAAGGTATTTCCAAATTAACCGAAGTGCGCCAACCACTGCCGAATAATAACATTGACGGGTCATATAATGATGGATAGCCGAATGTGAAATTTGCGCTACGGGTTCTGGATGATAAAGAAGTCATAACCTGGACATCACCACCGGATTTACTAAAATCCAATGATAATCCTATTTGCGATTCACGGTTAGCAGCACGTAATCTGCCCCGCAATGCCATTGCGGATGCTACAAGTGACTTCATTTCCGGTGTTTTTGCTACGTCGATAACTACCGGGATATATCGTGGAAAAACAAACTCCGGATCCCCGGTAAAATTATAATTTACGGCTTTAATGGCGATATCATGCAGGTCATTACCAGCAGCATATTTCGCTACCTCTGCGTCATCCAAATCAAGTTGTGCCTGTTCCAAATC
>CAZNLA010000515.1:0-4003 GCA_964573385.1 uncultured bacterium | reverse complement strand
GCAACAAAAGTATGGAGCTCTCTACTCGACTTGTCCAATTTATTTGGGTTAGGGAATAGGGATTAGGTTCATAGGTCGTTAGTTGAGTAAATCGTATAAAAAAGGTTAGTATTTTTATAAAGGTCACTTAACTTTTACTCAAAATAGAATCGATTTCGACTGATTTCAACCGAATTCGAACGGTTTCTACCGATTTTAATATATATTAGCCACGGAGTGGTGAAATAATGATTAACCCCAGGCGTCAGCCTGGGGAAGTAATGGCTATTAACATGAGCCTTGTAAAGGCGACATTATGAAAGCACCTCTCCGAGGCGCAATCAATGTTATAGTTAAATCCCCAGGCTGACGCCTGGGGTTAATCATTAAAATGCCTTTCCAAGGCATAAGTTATACTTAAACACTGCAAACTCGTCCAATTTATTTTGGGTTAGAGAATAGGGAATAGGTTCTTAGGTTCTTAGGTCGTTAGGTAAGTAAATCAATATCTGAAAACCGAAAACTGAAAACTAAATTAAAATTGACATTCAATAATGTAAAATGTAATATCTTCAGGAGGCAGACAGAAGATAGTGCGAATTTATGGAAAAACTAAATTTATATCAGATGTGAGTGATGATGGTATCACTTTTACATTATTCAGCAAAAGCAGATGGTATTTGGTTCCATTTGGTATTGTGAATATGATTTTTGCTGGTGTTTTGCCTACAGTTGTTATCATTGACTTTATTAATGGTAATCATAATCCGGAACCCGGTATCGTTTTATGCTCTTTGGGTATGTTGTTTGGTTTTTGTTACGAATTTTATTATGTATTATGGCAGATAGCAGGAAAAGAAATTATCATTGTTTCGGAAAAATCAATAACTGATATTAAAAAATTATTTAATTATGAAAAAATCAGAGTTTATAACGTTGGAGAAATTAGTAAATTACGTGTCATTGAACAATATGAATATAATCATCATCCTCTGGGACGTGAGATAATAAAATTTAGTTTTGGTAAAAAGACGATTTATGGTGAAAATACCATTAAAATCGGTGCCGGAGTAAGCACATATATGGCCACACAAATAATTGAAATGATACGTGACAAATATCCGGGATATTGTGAATGATTGTAATTAAAATATTCTCTACGTTTTTTTGTGGTGAACTATAAGATACCCATATTATTTTATTTGAGAATAAATTTATTATTCACTTTCATATTCCCTTCTTTCTTCATCTTCGCTATAATATGTCTATATGGAAAAGATGATTATTAATGATGATAATATTGCGCTGAAACAGCAAATGCGCGAGACTCTGCACAGGATATTTGGATATAATGAATATCGCGGAGCGCAGGAAGAGATAATTCTTCATGTTTTGCAGGGGGGCGATGCTTTTGTGCTGATGCCTACTGGTGGTGGTAAGTCGATGTGTTACCAGTTGCCAGCCATTATCAACCCTGGCATGGGGGTGGTGGTTTCCCCGCTTATCGCGTTAATGCAGGACCAGGTAACCGCGTTGCGACAATCCGGCGTTAAAGCAGCATACTTGAACTCTAGTTTGACAGAAGATGAGGCAGATAAGGTAAAAGGACAAATATTTCGGGGTGAACTTGATTTGCTGTATGTCGCACCGGAACGTTTGCTTACCGATTCTACCTTAAATATGCTCAGTCGCAGCAAAATCAACTTATTTGCCATTGATGAGGCACACTGTGTATCACAATGGGGACATGATTTCCGCGCGGAATATTTGGGATTGAATATACTTCACGAACGTTTTCCAAATGTTCCACGTATTGCCTTAACTGCCACTGCTGATGATTTAACCCGCAAAGAGATAGTTACAAGGTTAAATTTAAATGATGCTAGCACATACGTTGCCGGTTTTGATCGGCCTAATATCTGCTATCGTATACAGGGGAAGGTTAACCCTAAATCGCAGTTAAAAGAGTTTTTAAGCACAGAACACCAGAATGATTCCGGCATTGTTTATTGCCTTTCACGAAAAAAAACTGAAGAAACTGCTGAATGGTTACGAAGTGAAGGTTACAATGCCTACCCGTACCATGCCGGTATGGATGCAACAACACGGAAAAAGCATCAGGATATTTTTCAACAGGATGACGCGGTGATTATTGTAGCCACCATCGCTTTTGGCATGGGTATCGACAAACCTGATGTGCGTTTTGTGGCGCATATGGATATCCCGAAAAGCATTGAAGCATATTATCAGGAAACAGGCCGTGCTGGTCGTGATGGTTTGCCGGCGGATGCCTGGATGCTTTATAGTTTACAGGATATCACAATGATTAGAAGGTTACTGCAGGAATCTGAGGCTGATTTCGAACATAAAAATGTTGAATTAATGAAGTTTAATAAGTTGTTGGGTTATTGTGAAACAGCAAGTTGTCGGCGTCAGGTTTTATTAAGGTATTTTGGTGAGGTTAATGCGGAACCATGTGGTAACTGTGATACCTGTCTGACTCCTGTTGAAACCTGGGATGCGACAAATATAGTGCGTAAAGCTTTGTATTGCGCCTATCAAACCGGTGAAAAGTTTGGTGCTGGTCATCTGACTGATGTGTTGGTGGGTAATTTTACCCCGCAGGTAACGCGTTTTAATCATGATAAATTGTCCGCATTCGGCAAAGTAACCGAAATAGATGTTAAAGAATGGGC
Organism: uncultured bacterium; assembly: GCA_964573385.1. GTDB lineage: Bacteria > Armatimonadota > Hebobacteria > CAIYQO01 > CAIYQO01 > JBAXQQ01. The sequence goes on along the minus strand of CAZNLA010000515.1, from coordinate 1,328 downwards.
ACCAATTTTCCGGCAGTTAGTTGCCATGGAATATTTAGCTGTTGATAGTGCCCACGGTGGATTTTCATTATCACAACTGGCACATAAAGTTTTGAAAAAAGAAGCAGATGTGTTTTTACGTAAAGACCCAATTGTGAAATCAATGAAAAAGAATCGCAAAATGGTGGCAACCGGATTTACGTCTGATGAAGATAAAAATATGTGGGAAGAACTGGTAGCCTGGCGATCAGAAATGGCAAATAGTTCAAATTTGCCGGCTTATGTGATATTTCACGATTCAACACTGCGCGAAATGGTGATGTATCGACCGCAGAATTCGGAAGAATTGGAAAATATTAATGGAGTAGGAGTGGGGAAATTAGCACGATTTGGACCGGCAATATTGGAAATAACAAGCAAATATCACGCCGTTGCTAAAAAAATCTCAGTCAGCAAACCTGTGAAAATTGAAATACAACCGGATACAATTGAGGTAACTCTTAGTTGGTATCGAAAAGGGTTGTCGCCGGAAGAGATTGCTGCACAACGTGGTATATCAATGTCAACGATTTATAACCATTTATCCGCCGTTATCGAGACTGGTACTTTACCTTTGAGAGAAGTGGTGAAATTGGAAGATGATGATATCGCGATAATTGAACAGGCAATTTTATCACAACCAGATGAAGAACCAAGGCGGTTGAGACCGATATTTGATGCATTAAATGGCGAATATCCCTATGAAATAATTCGTTGTGTCATAGCCGATCTTGTATTTCGTCTTGGTGGTGAGTGACCTTAAGCGAAAGTCATGATTGATTAAAATTATGCGGTAGGTTTAATATTAATTTTTTCTGTACGGAATGCCGTCCCCGGCATTCCGTACAATTCAGATTTGTTTTGCAAATCTCTGTTTAAACTTTTTCTTTCGTCAATCAGGGACTGACACCGAGTGGCGAAGCCAGGAAGATTCTGTCCCATCAAGGTTACACAAGGTTTTGCAATTGCCTCGATTATTGTTGAAATCCACACATATTATTTTTTGAGTTTATAGACAGTAACCCATACTGTTCTGCGTCCCCATTTTCGGGCGGCTTTTAATGTTGGCAGGCAAATATCAATACGGTCTTTTCTCATTGCGCCACCGGTGCTTACCGCGCGACCCCAACCGTATTTTTGTATAAACATCTTTGAACCCTTTGGTATTTGCCGATAGTATACTGCCACACTTCCCTTTGTAGCGTATTTGCCATTTCCAATATGCCGTCGTCTGCCATTGCTATGGTGTTGGACGAATGCTGTTACCACCATTTTTCTTCTGAAGGCGACTATTAATTTAGGGAAATGTT
>CAZNLA010000514.1:0-4043 GCA_964573385.1 uncultured bacterium | reverse complement strand
CAACCGGCCTGGTAAACTCTATTATTGCCATTGGTGACGATAAACATCAACTTGAATTAACAATGCAAAATGTAAAATTATCCTATTGCGACAAGAAAGCAAACAAAGAATTTCTTAACATACGCAAATTTGAAACATTAATTATGGATAATGTTGAGATGGTAAATGGTGGCGACGGATGCGGGTTAATATGCGATGAAGGTGATGCTATTAGCATCAAAAACTCAAAATGGGATTCAACCAAAACATTTAAAACCAGCAATGTCGGGAAGTTGGATATTGAAAAATAAAAAAAATCTGTTAAAAATTTACAGGACTTTCAATATACGAAAGTCCTGATTTTTAAATCTTACAATTAAAATGATCTTTCTAAATTATATTTTTAAAAGTTTCTTAAATAATTCAATTCCGGATGGAAAAATATTAAAAAACATAAATAACTTCCTCCATCTCCTTGGTAATTTAAATCTATTGTTTTCCCTGTAAATTTTATAATGTTCTTTGAATTTAAAAATTCGCAAAGTTATGCACTTTTGCTTTTCTTCATGCGAAGTTTCTATCTCATCCAAATTGGTATAAAGTAAAAAATACAAATACTCCATACTTATTTTAGGAACCAGACTTTTTAATGTATCATTCCCTGTATTAGCAAAAAAATTATATAACTGGTCAAACATTGCAACTCTCTGATTAAAATTCTTTAAGGTGATTTTTTCTCTTGAGACACTATCTTTTGCCTGATAACAATAATAATACCTTTCTTTTACATAATAGATTTTTTTACATTTGTATAGCAACTGTGGAGTAGTTATTACATCAATACCTAGGTTCTGTTCAAAAAAAACAATATCATTAAATAACTCTTTTCTAAAAATAATAGAGGCTAAAGATGGACTCAGATTATTAACAAGATAATTTGTTACAATTTCTACACCACCAGTTATTTCTGTCTCATTATCTTTTGTATGGTCAGTTATTTCATATTGATCATTAACAAAATTTACACCTGCATGCACAATATCTGCGTTTTTTTCTATCAGAACATCAATTAACTTACTCACCATATCATGATGAATATAATCATCACTATCAACAAAACACAAAAAACTACCTGTTAAAACTTCTAATGCGGAATTATACGCAGAGCCAATTCCACCATTTTTTTTATGAATTACTTTTATTCTCGCATCACTTTTTGCATATTCATCTAATATTTTACCTGACGAATCCAATGAACCGTCATTAATCAAAATTATTTCCAATTTATCATAACTTTGGCTTATTATGCTATCGATACATTTATTTAAATATTTTTCCGCGTTATAAACCGGCACAATAACAGATACCGTCATATCATTCATTTTTTTATCCTTTATTAAACTTAACCCCAATAAATTGGGCAATTTATCAATACATGGTCACTTCAACAGGATAAGTGACCATCAAATTATCAGAAAGATTTATCAATATTAATTAAACCAATATTTAAAAACCTGTCATCATTAAAAAAGGTTAAGCAATTCATTTTTTCACCAGATATAAATACATTCCCAAAATATTGTTTCCATCCGACATTTTTATAAAAATCCTGTAAATGTTCCTTACATAATAACACTCCGGGTTTCTTAAAATAATTCAAATAGAAATAACAAACATCCATCAAAAGTTTACCCAATTTAATTTTCATATAATTTTTATCTATACAAACATTACCAATACCAATAACATCATTAATAGAATTATCAACTCCCAAATGAATATTAACCAAATTCATATACCCTATTAAGATTTTATCATTATTAAAAATCATGATGTGATAATCAGAATCGTTTATATTTTCTTTTATCCATCTTAACTGTTCTTCTACAGGATAATCCCAATGTTGTTTTTTAACAGCAGCAATTTCATTTAACAACATATCATCAATGTCAATATGCTGTATACATTTTATTTCAATAGATTCTAAAGATGTCATAAAATATTATCCATCCACCACCCACATGGCAGTGCTATAAAATTATTATAAAACTCATTCACACCTGATAACTCTGATTTATCACCAAATACAGAATAATGATTATTTGGTAAATGCACTCCGGAAGCAAAAAATCCCATCTCTCTGAACTTTACAAGATCTTCTCTCTTATTATCAGATAACAAACCATATACCCAGTAATTCGGTAACATTTCCAATCTTTTTATCGGTTTTAGTGCTTTATAATTGATATTAAGATATTCATCCCATAATTGCGCGTTCTTTCGTTGTTTCAATAAAATATCCGGTATATTCTTCATCTGTTGAACACCGATATAAGAATTTACATCACTCATTGTTGCGCTATGTCCAATCATAGTAATATCACAAAGCGGGTTAATCTCGCCAATATCATCCCTGAATCTGCTTCTGTCTATACCGCAATCCCGCAACATAATACTTTTTTCGTATAAAGATTTATCTTTAAATACAATCGCGCCACCATCAACAGTATTTGGTATTCGTACCGCGTTGAAGGAAAACATTGTAACGTCAGTACCTGCATTACCTATTTTATTACCTTTATATTCCCCACCGAATGCTTCTATACAATCATCAACCACCGGAATTCCATATTCCCTGGCAACCTCGTTAATTTCATTAATATAACCGATGTAGCCACAATAATGATTATGAATAATTGCTTTTGTTTTCCCGGTAATCCTTTTCCTTACACTGTCCGGTGACAATGTGCCGGTTTTGTGATCTACATCTGCCCACCTGACATTTATCCCTGCTGAAAGTAAGGGTTGAGTAGACGCAAGACATGCCATAGGAGACAGCAGTATTTCATCACCAATTCCTATCCCCAATGCAGATAAAGTAACCAAAATTGCGGTATTAAACGAATTAGTAATAACAACATATTCTGTGTTTATAAAATTCGCAATCTCTTTTTCAAATTCAATGCCATATTTACCATATGCAAGCATGCCACTGTTTAGTATAGCAACTATATCCGGCAAATCCGGCATATAAGGTTTAAATAATGGTATCATATTACCAACCTTTTTTTATGGTGTTAACTATTATTTCGCGATTTTCATCCGTTACCCACCATCCACATGGTATATGCACCATCTTTTTATAAAAAATATCTAAATGTGGCAGTTCTTTTTTTGATTCCGCAAATACTGAATGGCGATCATTTCTTACATGTAATTCAGAAGCAGTAATCCCTGCATCTGCCATCATACGTATAAAATCATCACGTCGTTCAACCGTCATTGTGTATAACCAATATGACGGTTCTGTATTCGGGTAATATGATAATAATTCAACACCATCTGTATCTTTTAACTGTTTATCATAATATTTTCCATTTTCAATATACCTGCAAATTATATCTTTCAGATATTTCATCTGTATCAAACCAATTGTGGCGTTAACGTTATTCATATGATATTTATAACCAGGTTCAGTAATATCATTATCCATTCGCGCTTTTGTTTTATCCAAACCAAACCATCGTAATAATCTTCCTTTATCCCTGGTGTTTCCATCTTTCACCGCTAATACACCACCATCAACGGTTGTCATTTGTTTAATAGCCTGAAATGAAAATATGGTGTAAGGAGCATTATTTCCGATAAATTCACCATTATATTTGCTTCCCAATGCGTGGGCAGCATCTTCAATCAACGGAATATTAAACTCTTTTGAAATTTTATTTAATTCATCCAGGTCGCATACCATACCTGCATAATGCACCAGCATTATTGCTTTTGTTTTTTCAGTAATCGATTTCTTTACAGAATCCGCATCAATCAATCCTGTTGATAAATCAACATCAGCCCAAACAACCTTAGCACCGGTTAATTTAATAGCAATATTGGTCGGTTCTGCCGTTAATGCTGTGCTGATAACTTCATCACCGTTACTGACACCTGCCAGCATAAGTGCTATATGCAAACCGGCAGTTCCTGAGTTTAATGATAAAACATTCGGATTACCAATGTATTCACCAAATTGTTGCTCAAACTCATAAACTTTTTCTCCTTCTGCAATA
>CAZNLA010000513.1:0-4062 GCA_964573385.1 uncultured bacterium | reverse complement strand
ATAACAACGTAGAGACGCAAGATTTTGCGTCTCTACAATTAACCATAGATTTTAATTGAAGGACAATTTTATTTATCCAGGAAAATTGCGGAAACTCCTGGTGAGCGAATTACGTATGTTCTTCCACCTGCTGAACCAAGACCGTTATTAAAAGATAAAACAAATGGTGATGATGGTACCAGGAACTGGTATATGAATGCTTTTGAATTGGAGCTAGGTGCATAATTAGCTACAGCAATTGATTGAGTATTGTTATTCACGTTTAACACAAATCCATTTCCATTGTTGTTTTGTTTTGGACACAATACTGTAACAAGGCGGTTATAACCTGAAAAATTAATTGTTATTGTTGATACATTGCTGTCACACGACAGAGAACGTATCCACACATCTGATTTCACACCACTGGCTGATTGCAACATTGGTTCTGTTGGTCCGCCATCATTTGATTGAGCACTATAATATGTAGCAGCCCATGCGCCAGCACCTAAATTCCCGCCTAATGTTACGGTACTGCTATAAGGATAAGTAACTGAACTGACATCTGGTGCTGTAGAGGCTGGATTTGTAAACAATACTGCCCCGCATGCCCCAACTTTTGTTTTAGTTAATGCTTTGGTAACAACATATCCTAATGTTGATAAATCAGAAACAGGTGAACCACTGGCAGGCTTTGAAAGATCATAAGCAAGTATGCCTGGCATAGGTGAAAATGCGAAATTAGGATTTGGATATGGACTTGTTGGATTTTGGCTGAGTGTGTTTATTTTATAAACTTCCCCGACTACAGACAATTTCCAGGTGTCTTTCGCTATTGCGACGTGACCGTCGAGATAACTGAATACCGCCTGACCGGAATGACGAAGGGCTATTACACCATTCAATCCATCTGCGGTTGCAAAAATTGCTGCAGGGTCATCAAAATCGCCTAAAGAGGCGCCTGCCAGTTTATCATCATAGACATAAGCCACCGGGATATTTTTGCCTGCTGTCGGACACATTAATATATTGTTATCAATATCGATACTGTTCCAGATATCCGCTGTCCCGGGCATTGTTTCTTCATGGTCCTGGGCATACATTTGCATTGAGGTAACTATCTGCCGCTGATTTGATTGGCATGTCGCTACTCGTGCTTTTTCCCGCGCACGCGCAAAAACCGGGAATAGTATGGCGGCTAAAATTGCTATGATGGCAATTACAACTAACAATTCGATAAGGGTAAAACCGTTCTTTTCATGTTTTGTAAACATAATTATCTCCCTCACTATGTAAAAAGTACAAATTACACATTTTTACAGCATTATATTGACACAATTATACCCTTCAATTAATCAAATTTCAACAAAATACACACAATTTCAAAATCTTAATGAAAATTTAATAATGTAACATGATTTTATTGTGCATTATCTTCGTTTAGGGTTAATTGGGAGGTCAGTAATATATAAAAAAATCGGCCTGATGTTTAATACCAGGCCGATTTACATTAACATAACTTTCGTTTATTTATCGGTCAGATTTGATTGGCAAGTCAGATGCATAATAGGAGATACCCAAAATGCGTAAATACTGACTATTTAAACTTGCTGATTTTGGCGAAAACTTCATTACTGAATCTGTTGATAAAATCAACAATATATTTTTCAACATCCAGGGTATCATCTATTATTAACGGCGTTAAATCCATCGCAAAGTTTTGCGATACGGATTCGTCAACACCATGCGATGCGAAAAATGTGGCATTTGAACGTCGTCTGCCCTGAATTGCCAGATCATAACGTTTACCCCCACATATCTGCGAATCAAATACACCCAATAGCGACATCGCCAGATTTTCGTGGGCAGATACATCCATGACAACTTTATCTTCATCAACCATCCAGTCCAAATCGCGCCAGACTTCGCACCCAAATAACTTCTCCGGACGCATCTCTGCCGGTAATTGGCGGATTGCAGTTATTACCCGCAAAGCGACTGAAACATGGGTGTCATGTTTATCTGCCAGGTTATGGGTATAAACAACAGCAGGTTTACATGCCATGATAATATTTTTTATATCATTTACTACATCCACATTTTTGCCGTCTTTAACGGCAGAACTGGTATAGTCAAGTAATCCCTGTGCAGAATAATCGCCTATATATGCGGCCTTTTTTTGTTCTATTTTACGTACCTTCTGCATATCTTCATCGGTAAAACTGGCATATACATCATCACGCGGACTGCCGGCACCATTGGTAACCACAACGCCGGTGAACCATTTATCAGCAACCCCAAATCCCTGTAGCACACCATGGTTTGCCATTATTTCAATATCATCCTGGTGCGCGGCAATACACAAATGGGTGGTACGGGCAAGGGCTTCGCCGACTTCTTTCCCATCCGGCACAAATATTTCTGCGGTTGGCATATTTAATTTCATCTTGTTCTCCTTAATCAATCGCCGGCAGACTGGCGGCAGCGCAGGCCTGGCCGACTCTTTTCATCTTTTCGTCCGGCATTGTAATGGTTATTTTTTTAGCTATTTCAGGGAACTCGGTATCCAATACTTCATTGGCTTTTTTCAGTATAATATCCCCGCCAATGCCGGAAGTAACCCGTCCCAGAATTATCAGATATTTTATATCATAAAACGTGGCATAATGCGCAATTGCGTATCCCATATAAATGCCAATGGATTCCCATATTTTTATCGCGGTTTCGTCACCATCCGCCAGCAATTTTTGCACCGCCTTCAACTTATCTGCCAGCATTTCATACTGTTCTAACGATATGCCATGCATTTTTGCTAATCTGAAAACTGCTTGTTGGGTAAGATATTGCACGCCACACCCGATATCACCTGACCATTCATCCGCAGGTGCGTCGGCGCTATAATCAATGGGACAAAATGCCAGTTCATTCAGCCATCCGGTGATGTTACCTTCGTTATTAACATACCCGGCAGCCTCGCTGGATCCCATCGCTACACCCAATACCCCATTGTCATTTAACGACATCGCGCCTGCCAGGGCGGTAACATCGCCATCATTCGCCACTTCAAATGGAACTCCCCATTCCTGTGCAAGGTTTTGAAAAATATTCTTAATCTTATTATATTGCTCTTTGGGAACACCGCGAAACAGTGACGCCATCATTGGACGATTGTTGATGATTACGCCGGCAGAACTGCCACCAATGGCATCAACAATTGGCAAATGGCTGGCAGCACTTTTTAGCGCGGCGTTAATTTCATTGTAATGGTATGCCGGATCAGCATTATTTCTTGGATCCCAGACAACTTCTTCGGTATAAACTACTTCGCCATTAATGACTGCGGCGGCTTTACGGTCTGAAGCCCCTAAATCAAAACCTATGCGGTTTCCCTGCAAATGACGTCCTAATGGCATTGATGTTTCATGTGCAGGTGCTACATTATCGGCGTCTGTAATGACAACTTCCAATAGTCTCTCAGAAATAGTCTGACCATGGAATTGGTAATCAAACAGTTGTATACCTGTCGGTGAATATACTTCTTTAATAAATTCACCTACTTCAACCGGACCACCAATGGTGACTTTCCAGCCACCTTTTTGCCAAAGCATAAACTTTACCAATCGTTCAACATATGGCAAATTTAATTCTGCCATAGGATGACCGGATGCAAATACCGTCGTTTCAAATCGAGATGTTGTCCCGTCCGCACGTTCCAGGCCAATGACCAGTGGAACTGCTTGTCCGGATTCATCGACTTTCTTAAGAAACTCACGGTGAGCCAGCGAAGCGGGTGCAAATGCTGCATCTAAAGCAGGTATAAACACCGGCCTGGCCAGGCTGCCTAGTTTTCCTAATAAATCATACCCCATTTTTTTAAAATACCCCTTTTTTTTTAGATATCTCTCTAAACTTTGTGATAACAATTATAATACCGCCACTTACCAAATGGTCAGCATTAATATCAGGTGTTCAATATTCAATTTTCAAAGTTCAATCAGGACTTTCACTTTTAAAGAAAAATATGCTTAAAAGTGGTCGCTTCGACAGGCTCAGCGACCGGTCACTGAGCCTGTCGAAGTGACC
>CAZNLA010000512.1:0-4070 GCA_964573385.1 uncultured bacterium | reverse complement strand
AATAATTCACCAATATCAGTCACCGTTTGGAACTGGGCGGGAGCCCGGCTAGTTGAAGAGTGAAGAGTGAAATTTAGAAGAGTGAAATTTAGAAGAGTGAAATTGTTTGAACCTTGATTCACTTAATTAAAGGATTTTCCTGAGATTATATTAGATATTTTCAAGTTAATCCTTTAATCATGAAAATCATGGTTCAGACTTAAGAAGGGTGAATTGTGAAATTTTGAAGTTAATGAAGGGGATTAATAAGTCGGATGGCAGTGGTAGGGGACTGCACTTCGATAAACTCAGTACTGAACTTGAATACTGCAAATATCTGCAGACTTTCAATCACCAGCAAACGCAGTATTCTTTCCTGTACCCGGAATGTGAGCACTATTGGCGTTAACGACCGGGGACAAGGCAAAAATCCGGGTTGCCTTTAAATATATATCCGGGACTAAATTTACCGGATTTAACCCAGTCCCCTGCATTACGCAGAAGAGTGAAGAGTTTCTCCCCCTTTACCCTTCATTATCATAATAGAAAAAAACACCAATAAGAACTTATAACCAATGTTTCTAACCATTAATCATGTCTTTATTATAATAATTTTGAAAATTATGGAAAATGTTTGACAAATGTTTTAATAGATAATGTATAATTTAAAAAGTTAATGTTATGATTTTCATTATTAATAATGGAGATATTAAAATAACAAAATATTTTATCATGTAATGATTTACAATGAAGGAGAAAATTAATGTTTAAAATGCGCCTGCTTACGCTATGCTGTATGTTATTGGTTACGTTGTCTTTCTGCTATGCAAATGGCCCATCTTTTATGCCACCTAATCCTCATTTACCGCCAGCAATATTAGAAGAGATGAAGAAGAAAGACGCGTTAAGGGTGAAAGATGGTAACTATTCAATTAACCCGATACGAGATGCAGGGAAATCTGGTATGCAAAATAGCCTGTCAAATGTTTCGATGAAGACGTTAGTTACAGGCACAAAAAATATGCCTTGTATTCTGATAAATTTTCCTGATCAAACTAACACTAATACAACATCAGATTTTCAGGATATGCTTTTTACAGTTGGGGGAGTTTCAACTGGCAGTGCCCGCGATTATTATAATGAAGTATCTTACGGAAAGATGACTCTCAATGGTGTTGTTAACGGGTGGTATACAACAGATAACCCGAAATCATATTATGCTGGAATGAATGAAAAATGCGCTTATGAAGCCGCACAGAAAGCGGATGCGGCAGGTTTTAATTGGGCTCCTTATGATAATGATGGTGATGGTTATGTAGACACTTTGTGGGTAATACACAGCGGTTTGGGTGCTGAAGATACAGGTGGTAATGAAAAAACTGATATTCATTCACATTCATCGGCTTTCAGTGATTATACAACTGCAACTGATTGGCCGGGTCACCCGGGACAAAAAATAAAGATTAGCAAATACATCATCATGCCGGAAAGAAGTAAATGGGCAGGTGGTAATGGCAATACAGAAAGCATAGTAGGTATCGGTGTATTCTGTCATGAGTTTGGTCATGCGTTAAGGTTGCCTGATTTATATGATCGTTATGGCACCGGGCAAGGATTGGGTTATGCCAGTTTAATGGGCAGCGGATGTTGGGGTGGTGATGGTAATGACAGCCGATATCCTGCTCATTTGGATGCATGGTCGAAAATAGATTTGGGGTGGCTTACGCCGACAGTTATCTCATCTAATGGTATTTATACATTAAACTTTGTCGAGTCCAATAATTCATGCTATCTTTTAAAACCTTCAGGCAGTACAACTAATCAATATTTTCTGGTTGAAAACAGACAACATACAGGATTTGACTCAACGTTGTTTGCGACCGGAATCTTTATTTACCATATTGATGAAGATATTATCAACAGTTATAGAAATGATGTTAATAACAATGGACGTGTTTATGGCGTCGCTTTAGAAGAAGCTGATGCAACAACAGATAACTATTCAGCCATGTATTTATTTAATTACCATGAATATCCAGTCAAGGGGGCAACAGGTGATTCATGGCCCAATGGCAATAAAAATGTATTTAGTAAATCCAGTATACCCAGTTCAAAGACAAATGCCGGTATTGAACAATACTGTGGAATTACGAATATTTCTGCAAAAAGTAATGCAATGACTGCTTTTTTTTATAATCAACCTGCATCAACCCCATTATCCGGCGTAGTTCTTACAGCATCTCCCGCTACAACGATATTATACAGCAAACCAGTCACACTAACCGCGGTTGCTACCGGTGGGTTGAATATTTCATATAAGTTTATGTATGGTACAATTACTTTGCGCGATTTTGCCAGTAGCAATAGTTTTTCCTGGACCCCATTGGCCATTAAAACATATAGCAATATCACTGTCATTGCTAAAGATATGGATGGGACAACAGTAACATCAGTACCAATTAGCATTACCACAAAAATTATGCTGTCTACGCTTTCTGCGGTAGCATTAACGACATCACCTGGAAATACTATTTTACTTGGTAAACCTGTCACTTTCACTGCAACCGCAACTGGTGGTTTGCTTGTTTCATATAAGTTTATGTATGGCACATTAGTATTGCGTGACTTTTCCTTGAGCAATAGTTATTCCTGGACTCCTTTGGCTGCTAAAACATACAGCAACATTACCGTTATTGCTAAAGATATTGATGCGACAACAGTAACATCACTGCCAGTCAACATTACCACAAAAACCGCTCTGTCTGCGGTTTCATTAACGGCATCTCCTGGAAATACCATATTAATTACTAAACCCGTCACTTTAACCGCGACTCCTTCCGGTGGTATCAATATATTATACAAATTTATGTATGGCGCGTTAGTTTTGCGTGATTTTGCCAGCAGCAATAGTATTGCATGGATTCCTGCGTATGTTAAAATATACAGTGGCATTACTGTTATTGCAAAAGATGCCGGTGGAGTTAACCCGTTGGCAACAGTGACATCACCTGCCATTACAATTACAACAAAGAATGCACTCACCGCAGTTGCATTAACAACATCACCACTTAAGACGGCACCATTTGGCACTCCGGTTACACTCACAGCCGTCGCCACCGGCGGGGTAAATGTTTTATATAAATATATGTATGGTACGGTTGTCCTGCGCGATTTTGCCAGTAGTAATATTTTTGTATGGACCCCATTGGCCATTAAAACCTACAGTAACATCACCGTCATCGTAAAGGATACAGGGGGCGTTGACCCGAATATTACTTTTACCTCTACACCTGCGATAAATTTTATTGTTACCATGCCGCCCCCGCCGACAATATTTCTATTTACTCCATCCAGTGCAACTGTCGGTACAACGATTACTATTGCCGGTACTAATTTATTCGGTGCAAGTTCGGTTAAGTTTAATGGTAAATCAGCGACAGTAATCAAGAATATAACATCATATTTATTGATTACTGTTGTGCCGGTTGGAGCGACCACCGGAAAGATTACTGTAACCACGCCGGGTGGTACAGTAACCAGTATAGCTAATTTCACTGTAAGCATTGGCGGAACCCTCGGTGACGAGAAAACCAACCCCATCGACAGCGCAACCATGGTGTGGGTGCCGGGTGGCACATTTACCATGGGTACAGAATATGGATATACCTGGTGGTCACCACTTACTCAGCAAGTCACTCTTTCCGGTTATTGGATATATAAATATGAGGTAACTGTTGCACAATATCGTGCTTTTTGTGCAGCTACCGGACATGGTTTGCCATATTGGTGGGGATATTATAGTTTTGCTGGTAAATCTGGCTGGGATGACCCGACAATTCAGCAACATCCTGTTAGTTGTGTCACTTGGTCTGACTGCAAGGCTTATGCCGATTGGGCAGGTGTCACTTTGCCTACCGAGGCGCAGTGGGAATATGCTGCACGTGGACCACAGGGGAATAATTACCCGTGGGGAGGCATAGCAAATAGTAGCGACAATTATAATGGTTGGGATCAGTCGAAGTGTGCAAATTATAATAATTCATACAGTCAAAATATAAGTACATGGCCGGTTGGTTCTTTTCCAACGGGTG
>CAZNLA010000511.1:0-4084 GCA_964573385.1 uncultured bacterium | reverse complement strand
GAGATTTCTGAATGTGACTGGAGTTCAGACGTGTGCTCTTCCGATCTGGTCCTGTGCCTGCATATCCGGAACTTCAACTAATCTTAAGTTTTTCTTAACGGCCAACATTTCCCGTGCTTCTAACTGGAAAGATGGTGCCAGAATACATTCTAAGAAACCATATTTTGCCATTCCATCCAACAAAGCCTGGGCAGTCGCGGCATCAACAGGACGATTAAATCCAACAATGCCACCAAATGCGGATAATGGGTCGCATTCCAATGCGTCAACATATGCCTGGGCTAATGAAGGATTGCTGGCAACACCACATGGGCTGGTATGTTTAACTATATATGCTGTCGGTGGGTCAAATTCGCGAACACCTGATAAAACAGCTTCTAAATCTAAATAATTATTGAATGATAATTCTTTTCCCTGTAATATTTTTGCTGCTGCCAGTCCATATGCCTCACCGGAAGAATAGCTGTAAAAAGCACCTTTCTGGTGTGGGTTTTCACCATATCGTACTTCCTGAACTTTCTTACCACGTACAGATATAATTGATGGCATTCCCGCTTCGTCAATCACGTTCGACCGTAACCATGTGCTTATCGCGGTATCGTATCCGGAAGTCAGTGTATAGGCATCAACGGCTAATTCAGTTCGTGTTTTTAAGCTGACTTCACCATCATTTTCTCGCATTTCTGATAAAACCTGATTGTATTTTGCCGGGTTAGTTACAATTGCTACACTGCGGTAATTTTTCGCGGCGCTTCTAACCATTGATGGTCCGCCGATATCAATATTTTCTATAGCGTCTTCTAATGTTACATTTTGTTTGGCTATAGTTGCTTCAAATGGGTATAGATTAACAACAACCATATCAATCATGCGGATATTATGTTCTTTCGCAAGTGCTACATGTTCATCATTATCACGTAATGCTAATAATCCGCCATGTACCTTAGGGTGTAACGTTTTTACCCGACCATTCATCATTTCGGGAAAACCTGTGTAGTCAGATATATCACAAACAGGTATACCTGCTTCGGCGATTGTTTTCTTAGTTCCGCCGGTAGAAATAATCTCAACACCCATTTCATGCAGTCCGAACACGAAATCAAGTAGTCCAGTCTTGTCCGATACGCTGATTAACGCCAGTTTAACTTTCGGCATGATAGCTTTTTCTCCACGATACGCTAAAATAGGCATCGGATAATCCGATGCCATATACAATATTTCTGTTTATAAATTATGGATTCCTGCTAAAAAGTGGAATATTCATAACAAATTTTCAAAATGAATGATATTTAGCAAATTATTTTGCCAATGACATGTATGTAATAATTCCTATTGTGACGGAAAGCATTACAATTAATGTGTGATTAAAAGGACCAATACGTTCATTAATTTTGCCAAGGATACCACTGCCTATTGCACCACAAGATGCTGATGTCCAAACACCACCAAAAGCCGCTATGGCAAATGACAAATTGAAAGGTTTAAAGATAAGCATAAAAACTATAGCAAGAAATAATGAAATGAATGATAAAATAAAACCAGCTACAATTTCACGCAATATCACCGGCATCATTTTCTCCCTGCCCATATCCACTGCCAGGGCAGATTGACTGCTGGTAATTATTGACATGACTAAAACAATTGGAATTAATAATAACTTTTCATGATTTTCTATTTGTTGTGATACTATCCATAATAAAATAGTTCCAATTGAACCACCGAATAAAGCAAGTATGCCTGTTCGCATTCCTCTGCGTTCAGACCATTTCCAGGTGGTATCTTCATCACCACCGCTAATTTCTAATAATTCCTCCGCGGCCTCTTCCTGTACCACATCACCAATATCATCAACTGTTATTATGCCTTGAATCCTGCCATCTTCATCTAATACAGGTATTGCAAGTAAGTTGTGATAACGTACTATTTCAGCCACTTCTTCCTGTGGGGTATCAGTATTAACACTTATATAATCACGATTCATAATGTCGGATATTTCATTTTCTAAATCACTGACAATTAATTTTCGCAATGTCACGGTGCCTAACATGCGGTCATCTTCATCGATTACATACAGATAATAAATCATTTCAGCATCATCATGATGTCTACGTAACATCTGTAAAACTTCATTTATTTTGTCTGTTGCGGATACTGTAACAAACTCTTTGGCCATTAACCCACCGGCAGTATCCTCGGCATATCGCATCAGATCAGCGACATCATCTGCCGCCTCCTGGTCCATACGTTCCAACAATTCATCTGCTTCATGGGTTGGTAATTCGGACAAAATGTCTGCTGCTTCATCAGAAAACATATTTTCCAAAACTTGCGAAGTACGGTCTACTGTTAATAAATCGAGAGCAGTTTTCATATCATCTTCATCTAATTCTGATAATAAATATCCAACCTGCTCATCATCCATCTGGTCAATTAATAGCTGTTGTTCTTCATGTGTTGAATCCGTAAAAATATCTGCCAGGTCTGCTGAATGCAGTTCTTTAAGGATATCAAGAACTTTATCAGCATTATTATTTTTTAATGCTGATTTCAACTCGTCATTATTGTTGAGTTCGTTTTTTTCTTCCATTTTATGACCTTATTTTAATATATCGAGCATGCCGTTTATGGATATCAATTGAACACTATTAAAAATAGCATGCGCGCAGATGGCGGGAATAATTGATTTGTTACGATATGTTAAGATTGCCAGCATATACCCAAGGGCAGTTATCGGCAGTATGGTACTTAATTGGGCATGTATTAAGCCAAAAGCTATAGCCGAAATCAGGGCCGCTATTTGCCAGTTCATTCTGCGCATTAAAGCGTTAAACAGAAATCCCCTGAATAATGTTTCCTCAAAAATCGGCGCCAATACTACAATTGAAATAGCGAATAACAATCGTGATACACTATCCGAGGAATTATCCATTACCATCTGTACAACTTGCTGAGTATCACTTTTCCCATGATTCAGCATTAATTGTATCAATGACATGAACAATACAACGGGAATAACCATAGTGTATCCGGCAAATGCCTGGGTTAAGGCTCTTTTAACCGGTGCAAATAGTGATGGTATTAATGTATGAGATTTTGTTATATACCATAAACTTATTACCACTGCAGTAGCACTGAATATCATGCTGTATAAGGTTATGATACTATTTAACCGTGCCGAATCATCAGTTAGTAAATTGCCATATTTGTTGAATATGTATCCTGATAAATTTAAAAGGATTAAATAGGTGAGAATTAATAAAAATGAAGAACCTATTCCCAACAGATGTGGTGAATGCGGATATTCTTCTATTTTGGTCTCTTCAACTACGGATAGTTCATTAACCGGGGTTTCTTTGATGATGTTTACTTTTCCGATAACTAACAGGAACCATAATATCCCTGATGTTAAGAAAATCGTCAGGATAATGAAACCGCCGAATACAAGAAAGTTTACAGTTGTTATGAATGACAAGGTTTTTTGAAGTGTCGAATTGAAAGTCGGTTCTTTGCCGATTTGACTGTCTAATTTCTGCATGATTATTGCGCTTACCGGCAATTTGTTTAATGCGTTAATATCCTGTTGAGTAAAATAAATTGTCTTGTTATCAACAATTTGCGTTTCGTCGTTTTTTGCTGATAAAATTTGGTAATCTGTGATTTTATCATTAAATAAAATCTGTGATATTTTATTAACCAGCGAATTACTGATTTTATTTTCTTTTGTTATCTGTTTTTCTGCCGATTCAAGTAATATTTTCGACTTATCATTATCATTTATTACCCAGTGAACGACTGCCATGTTAATATAAATTTCTCTTTTTATATTTTCATTTTGTTTGTCTTTTAATATTTCATCCCACATTACAAGAACTTGATTCGCAAATTGATTGCGTGAATTATTATCCAATAATTCTAAAACCTCATGCTTAGGTGTGAAACTCAGGTTCTCTAAATCATCACCGGGTTCGAATTTAATGATTTTTGGTGTTAACAATTCTGTGAAACGTGATACAATTTTGTATTGTAGCATCATGTTATCATCATTACGTTTTTCTGTTTGTGGCATAAAGGCGATAAACAGAAT
>CAZNLA010000510.1:0-4099 GCA_964573385.1 uncultured bacterium | reverse complement strand
CGTTGCTTCATCATGGTAAACGAGCCGAATTGGGGTGTGAAAGATTTCGCCCTTTGGCGGTGCGGGTTGCATCAGGTTGCCAATGAATTGAAACGGCGCGGGTTGGACCGACAAATTCAACTGGCCGGCTCCGATGAGGCACATGCTGCGGATGACGACTGGCATTTCATGGCGGTGGACCAGGTTGCTGATGTAATCGGTATTTACGATGTGCATCATTACGCCAGTGATTCTCTGGTGCGTCCGGGTGAGTTGGAAAACTACTTTCGCCGACTATGGGATTATGCCCATGCGCATGACCCGCAAGGGGGACGGAAACCGTGTATTGTAGGCGAGGCAGGCATGGGGGACGACGCGCAACATCCGCATAGCAGTCCGCACATCAACGAATTTGCGTATGGACTCTTCATGACTGACTATGCCATTCAGGCCGCCAATGCCGGTAGTGCGGCGGTATTGGCATGGATGCTTGATGACAATTCGCACCCGGGTTTTCACTGGGGATTATGGTCGTGTAAAACAGATGGACTGTGTCTGCGTCCGTGGTTCTACCCATGGTCACTGCTCTGTCGGCTATTCACAACTGGCAGTAAGGTTTACCATACAGCATCCGGTTCTCCTGATGTAAGGATTCTTGTCGCGCAATCCGGCGAAAAATGGTCAATATGTGTTGTAAATCGCGGCGACTGTGAAATAAATAGCGAATTATCATTGCCGAACGAAATGAAAACTACTCAGGTTACAACTTACTGTTATAACGTAGACTGTGCTCCTATCGATAACGAAGGATTTCCGGTACCAGTTGCTGTTACATGCCATCAGAAAAATCATATTGTAATAAATTGTTCATCTCAAAGCGTAAACTTTTATCAAATACAGGAAATGGTAACAAAAGAATGAAACAAATAACTGATAATGCTCTTCCGCGTTGGCGCGGTTTCAATCTGGTAGATATGGAACACCCATTTCCGTCCGGACAGGGTGAGTTCAACGAAGATGAATTTCGCTGGATTGCTGATTGGGTTTTTGACTTTGTGCGTGTCCCCCTGCGTTATCTGCATTGGATAGACGGCGACTGGCAGCATCTGCGCGAATCTGGATACCCGGGAACGCCAAACTCCTGATTGGCAAGTGGTTAAAATGATAAATTTAGGAAATATAGCCGGACTTGTGTCCCTTTCCAAACAGCCAAAAAAAGCGATTTGCGCGCCTTCCTCAGAACACGGAACTGTTATGACAATGATTTGCAGTGGTATTATTGTTATTAAATAAAATTATGTGCCGATTGTAGAGAAAATCTTGCGTCTACGATTACCGCATTTTTTGTATTTCTGACAATGTAGTCTCTGGTGGGTGACAACATCTGGTCAATATTATTTTGACATGAATATTTCATATTGATACAATTACTGTAACATGAATGGATTAAAACGAAACATATTAGTGATTGTTATACTGTTAATAATTTCAACGGCAGCGCAGGCTAATGCCGGTACATCGTTAACGTGGGCTACTGCAGCCCATCTTTTAATTGGTAATTTGTTTATTGGCATATTGGAAGGCACACTTCTTGCAAAATGGTATGGTATTTCTAAGTCTAAATGTATCGGTATTTTTATTCTTGCTAATTATTTTTCAGCATGGTTTGGTGGATTTATTATATTAAAAATAAGTCACAAACTTCCTGTAGACATTAATAACGCATTATCACTCTTCTGGCTAATGGTATTAGTATCATATCTTTTTACACTTATTTTAGAATTTCCATTCGCTGTTTTTGCCTTCAAAGGCGATAAAGAATGGCTAAAGAAATCAATCCGTGGCACATTTCTTGTCCAAACAGTTTCTTATATTATCCTTTTTGGATGGTTTGGTATATCAAGTGAAACATCGTTATTTTATAAAACTAAAGTAGTTGATCCGTCTGTCATACAATTACCAAATAATGTTCAGACGTATTTTATCTCGTCAAACGATGGTGATATATATACAGGATCTATCAGCAACAGGAAATGGCAACATCTATATAATCTTAATTCTTCAGATTTTTATGACGAACTTATGGTTCGTCAATCATCAGAGAATCTAAATATATGGGAACTTGTTGTTCAACATCCAGGAATAGAACGTACTAAAACTATTGATATTCTCATTCGGAAACAAATATTATTAAATGAAATTCCAAAAAAACAGAATGAATCAAATTCATACTATACAAGTTCAAATTCATCATTCGGTTTAGTTCCCACATTAGGAATAAACGGAACAAGTTATTGGGAGTTTGATACAGGTTATTGGGGAAATAAAGGTCTTCATGGTGAAAACAGTAAAACAGGTGATGATGTATTTTTATCTATAGAAACCCCATTTATTGCATGGACAGTTAGAAATGCGGTTCAACTATCAAATGATACAGTATTGTTTCAATTAGGCGATAATCAGATTTGTGTGTATGACCCAAACACAAAGCAGGTTGCCTTGCTGGCGCATGGATATGGACCGATTGCGGTAATTAAAAAATAAGAAAGATTAAAAATCTAATAGAGGTAAACAATATGAACTTCTTCAAAAACTTATTTAGCAAAACTATTAAAAATATTAATTCAGAACCTGGAATTAATCAGCATCATGATTTTTTATGCACTATTAGTGAACCGGCAATAATGCTAATAGCGACTAAAGACAATGTTAACAGCAGAATTGGTGGACAACCCATAATGCCGGCAGAAATGGAATGGCCATCATGGAATGGTGTTCCAATGTTGTTTCTATGTCAACTTAATCTCAGTGAATTACCGGTAGGTTGCAACCGTCACGGACTGCCACTAACCGGAATGATTTATTTCTTTTATAATCAAGAACAGGAAACATGGGGATTTGACCCAAAAGATAAAGACAGCTGGAGTGTTATGTATACACCTCTTTCAGCATCAGATTGCCAACTTAGAGATATTCCTGAAGAAATTGATGAAAGTATGTTGCCGGAAGAAAAATCTTTGGGATATAAAAATTATAAATCATTCCCGGATTATTATGACGAAAGAGTTCATTCTTTGGATTTATCTTCAAAACAGGTTGACCAATATTATAAACAATACTCAAATAATTTCAACAATGAACCAGCGCATCATCTGTATGGTTATCCTAATCCAGTTCAGAATAATGATATGGATCTTGAGTGTCAACTTGTATCTAATGGTTTATATTGCGGTGATTCAACCGGATATAATGACCCAAGAGCAGTTGAACTTACACCCGGAAAATCAGATTGGATGCTGCTTCTTCAATTAGATTCCGATGAAAACGCTAATATTATGTGGGGTGATAGCGGTATGCTATATTTTTGGATTCGTAAGGAAGATTTGGACGAACTTCGATTTGAGAATTGCTGGATGATATTACAATGTTGTTAATAAATTATAAAAACAAGTATTTAGGAGAAAGAATATGACAATATCAAATTTCCTTCCGCGCTGGCGCGGTTTCAACCTGGTGGATATGGAACACCCGTTTCCGTCTGGACAGGGTGAGTTCAACGAAGATGAATTTCGCTGGATTGCTGACTGGGGTTTTGATTTTGTGCGTGTTCCATTATGTTATCTGCATTGGATAGACGGCGATTGGCAGCATCTGCGCGAGTCCGGTTTGGCGCGGGTAGACAAAGCTGTTGAATATGGCCGGAAACATGGCGTTCATGTATGCCTGAATTTTCATCGTGCGCCTGGTTATTGCGTTGCGCCTAAACCAGAAGAGCCATTCAACCTGTGGAAAGATAAGGAAGCGGAAGATGCTTTCTGTTTTCATTGGGAAACCTTCACCCGGCGCTACCTTGGCATAAATTCAAATCAATTAAGTTTCAACCTTGTCAACGAACCGCACTGGCCGGATGAGAATAAAATGACCAGGGCAGACCATGAACGCGTCATTCGCCGCGCGGTGGCGACTATCCGAGAAATTGATCCTCAACGCTTAATTATTGCCGACGGGTTGCAATGCGCCACCGACCCGTGTCCCGAACTTGCCGACCTTGGTATCGGTCAAAGTTGCCGCGCGTATTCTCCCTTTGGCGTCAGCCATTACCTGGCGGAATGGGCGACCG
>CAZNLA010000509.1:0-4115 GCA_964573385.1 uncultured bacterium | reverse complement strand
ACCAGTCATTAAAATCTATAAACTGCCAATTTGTACGTATCGATGTTATTGATACCGGCGTCGGTATACCTATTGATATTCAGGAAAAAATATTTGATCCATTTTTTACAACAAAACAACGTGGTAATGGTTTAGGGTTAGCATCAGTTTACTCAATTATTCGCGGACATAATGGTAATATATTTGTTAATTCAACACCACGGCATGGCAGTACATTTACAATATTATTGCCTGCCTACCAGGAAACCGAAGAATTATCAATAAAAACTTCAGAGAAAGAAGTATCTGCCACCTCATGGAGAATACTGGTCTTAGATGATGAAAAGGTAATTTGCAAAGTATTAAAACAAATTTTAGAAACTGCCGGACATACTGTAGTAGTAGTCAATGATGGTACTAATGCTATTAAGGAATGGGAAAAACTCTCTTTCGATTTGGGTATATTTGACTTAACCATTCCGGATGGGATAGGTGGCAAGGAAGCTATTGCGCAAATACACACATTCGACCCTACAGCACGCGCCATCGCATCCAGTGGATATGCAACAGATGACATAATGGCAAATTACATGGAATATGGTTTTATTAAACGTCTGGCAAAGCCATATCGTATTGATGAAGTTTTGAAGTTAATTAACGAATTACAACAGAATAAATAAAGGTCAGATAGCCAAATAAAAACAGAACTTTCGCTAAAAGTCAGAATTTAATTTAACCACGAAATACACGAAAATTAATAATGATTTAACATCTTCAATAAGAATTAAATTTTGAATGATTACCTTTTTCGTGTCATTCGTGTATTTCGTGGTTTATAAATTTTAAATCTGAATTGTTACGTAAAACGTTTTTTATTTCGTCAATCAGGGACTGACACCGGGTGACGAAGTCAGGAAGGTTTCTGTCCCATCGGGTTTAAAATGTTTTGCAATTTCCAGTAAAAAATCGGGTTAAATGAATTTACAGGGATTAATTATCATCATTTTTTCGATATCTATCTGTGAAAAATTAAGTTTATCTGCCAGATTATTCGCTGCTTGTGGCATATTAACCGCGGCACCGGCAAGCAAAGAACTTCCGGGTTGGCGGGCTACCTGGTCTTCACCCACCTCAACTTCCATTCGTCCTATTTTATATCGTCCCGGTCCCAGACCTGCAGCAGACATCGCGTCAGAAACTATTATTGCGCGGTCAACACCCACTAAATCAATATAGTTACGCAGGGCAAAAAACGGTATGTGCGCGCCGTCAGCAATAAATGAAAAATACAATCTGTCACGTAGTGATAACGCGCGTTGAACAATGTTATCATGTCGATTCATTATAGCCGGACAACCATTACCGATATGTGTGAATAACGATAAACCAGCATCGCAGGCCGATTTTAACTGGTCGATTGTCGCGTCTGAATGCCCGGCGGCTACCTTTATACCGGCACTGACCAAATATTTTGTTACAACATTATCTGCATCACATTCAGGTGCAAGGGTAACTAGTTTAACCAGACCATCACCGGCATCAACAATCTTTTTACAATCTTCAATTGCAGGGGTAATTACCCCATCAACCGTGTGCGCGCCACGATAACCATCAATTGGACTTATAAAAGGACCTTCAAAATGTATACCGGTTATCATAGACGCGATAAACGGGTCTTCATTACGCGCCTGCGCTATGCGGGATATTCTGCCGCACATATTCGCCATAAACTCTGTGGTGATGGTAGCAAGGAAAGATTTTACTCCACCCTTATACATGGCATCACAACTACGGCGTATATCCGCGGTAGAGACATCGTCAGCATTAAAATCAACACCGGCGTAACCATTCACCTGTAAATCTATATATGCAGGAGTCATTTAAGTAATTTCGCGGCAGGTTTATCAAGGAACAATGTACAATTGGGATGTTGCCGCAATATAGATGCCGGAACCATATTAGTAAGCGGACCGTCAATTGCGCCGGAAACCGCTTCAGCCTTGCGTTCATCCGGAACAGTACAAACGATTGCTTTTGACAACATAATACGCCGTATAGACATCGTTATCGCCCGGGATGGTACTGAATCAAAATCTGGGAACCACCCCTCCCCTAATTGTTGTTGCCGGCATTTATCATCCAGATTAACCACCAGAAATGGCTCATCTGTATCAAAATCCGCAGGTGGGTCATTAAATGCAAGATGACCATTTTCCCCAATGCCAATAAAGGCGATGTCAATGGTGTGCCCGCTAATTATCTGTGATAACCGCTTACATTCCGCTGCCGCATCTGTCGCGTCACCCTCAACATAATAAAAAGCGGCTAATGGCACTGGCAAATGCGAAACGAATCGCTGCCATAAATACCCGCGAAAACTGGCAGGATGTTCTATCGGCAATCCCACGTATTCATCCAAATGGAAGATTGTGACTTTATGCCAGTCAATATTTTCAGCCTGGTATAAAAACTCCAGCATTTCAAACTGCGACGCGCCGGTGGCCAGGATAATTGATGCTTTACCATTTTGTTTTAACACGTCACGTAATAATTGCGCGCCATATTCGGCGGCTATACGTCCGTTTTCCGGTCGTGTTTCACTTATTTTAATATTCATCTTTATTTACCTGTTCTGAAAGGAACTGCCGGCAGACCGGCAGCATTATACAAATTACAAATCGGGTTATCCGCCCATGCATACCGAACCTGTTCAGGTTTTAAAACTGCCGGTGATGAAACCACTATTGTATCACCGTCTATCACCGCGTCAGCCCAGACAAACTTACCATCTTTTCCTGCAATTGAAAAACCTTTTACAGGGTCTCCCATGGCGGTCATACCTACTGAATGATAAAACCAAATACGTATTTTACCATCGCCAATTGCCATTTTTCTGTATACTGGACCGGAATATACAATATTTTCACCGTAACTTTTCTTCCGCGCGACCAATGCCAGGCGTCTTCCAACTTCCTGCTTATTCGTCGGGTGAATATCATTTGCCATGCCAATGTCAATTGCTAACGCCAAACCTGTTTTAGGTAATTTACGCGAGGCAATTGCTTGCGCTTCCCGCAGTTCTGCCCATGCGGATTCTGTCGGTTCCGGTTTTATCGCCATAAAGTTTGCCAGTTGTACAATATAAAAACCGAAATCAGAAACCCCCATACGTCTTTTCCAATCTTTTATCATGGTTGGCAACAATCTCTGGTACTGATCAGCACGCCCTACATTCGCCTCACCCTGGTACCACACTGCACCTTTTACCGGGAAAGGAACAATGGGAGAAATCATGGCGTTATATAATACTGTCGGTTGATTTGGATTATTAGCAGATAACTGCATTGGGAATGGAGTCGTTTTTTTCAGGTCTACGCTAACGCTACATTTCCATTCACCCGCTAATTTTATTTTGGTTACACCATCATTACTGGCAAATATCATATCTTCCGGTTTACCGTAAATGCCACCTCCACCACCGGTATCAAGCACACGGACTGCAATTACGTTTATCCCTTCTTTTAACAACTTCGATGAAACCGGGTATTTACGTGCCTGATTCCATACATCCATACCACCGACTTTTTCACCATTTATCCATGTTACATCGCGGTCATCAATTGGACCTAATGAAATCGTATAATCTTTTGCTGCTTCTTTCGCGGTGAGTGTAATCTCTTTTTTAAACCACATAACGCCATCAAAGCCATCGAATTCAGGTACCGGAAGCGCCTTTGTGGATTTTTCTACCGTTGTCAGTGTTTCCCATAATCCCGGTAAAACCAATGTACCCCATGTTTTTTTCGTGCTATTTTTTTCCCATTTTTCAGCAGAACCCGGGTCATTTTTTACCCACCAGTCTTCTACCTGTTTATTATAATCATCCTTTCCGCTTTTCATATTTTCAAGGGATATTTTCTGGTTTTTTATAGCCGCGGCAAAGTCTGGCATAGTATTTAAAGCTTCTTCACTGGTCCAAGCCTCTGCAATTGTTCCACCCCAGTAACTGCCGATTAAACCAATGGGAATCTTCTGATCCGTCTGTATTTCTTTACCAAAAAAGTACCCGACGGCAGAAAACCCACCCCACCCACCGGATGAAATGCTTTTAGGGGTGCATACCTGCCACGAACCGT
>CAZNLA010000508.1:0-4115 GCA_964573385.1 uncultured bacterium | reverse complement strand
ATGCCAATGTAGCAAGTGGCTGAGGTTTGCTGCGCAAAAAAGGAACAGCAACATAATAACCACAAGCCGGACAAGTTGTCTGGCGAATCTCATCTTTTTTAATTTTCAATTCAGTTCTCATTTTTCCACCTCCAGAAATCTAATTTTTTATGATTTAATGCTGCATCGTAAGCGGTCGCAAAAAAATCTGATATTTCAGCAATTGCATCGTAATTTTCAAACAATATGTCACGTTTTAAAATGATTTGTTCTTCAATATTTTTCTTAAATTCTAAATCATTAGCCATACGGTACGCTAATTCCAGATATTCGTCAGCACTATTGGCAATCAAGTCATCTATACCCATTTGCCGGTAACATGCCAATGTTACTCGTCCCCGCATAAAAGGTCCGGGCCAGGTAACTATACCTTTCCCACAGGCAAACGCTTCGTATGATGTATTCCCACCACCAAAATATGGTGGGTCCAAAATAACATCAGAAACTTGTAATAATTTCAGATAATCATCCATTGGCATCTTTGGTAAAATAAATATACGCGGTAACAATTCTGCGGGAATTTTATTTTTCATCCTGGTTGTTAACGGCGCATACCATTCCGCGTTTCCACCACCAATAATTACTAATATCGCGTTTTTGTCTCTTAACAATAATTGTCCCAATGCCTCGTCAAAATGTGGATGAAATTTAAAGATACTTTGTGGGCATGCATATATCTTTTTATCTTCCGGTAAATAATAATTCTCTTTAAAGCCAGTTGCGTCGGGTATTACCGGCCGATAATAATACGTAGGTAGATTTTTTAGTCTTATCAATTTTTCTGAATAATGGATATCCGCATCATCCGGTTCTGCATCTGCGGCAGATATAAAATAATCTATATTTGGCAAACCTGTTGTATCTGGATGCCCCCATGTTACACATTGAACAGGTGCTAATCGCGAGAAAGCCATGTAATATGTAAAAGGATCCATTCCTATGTCAGTATAAAATAAGATATCAACTTCTTCATTTGATATTAATTCCTGTGCTTTTCCAAAGTTCCCCGGTAAATTAATAACTTTATTTGCAAATTCATTAATCTTTTCAGTAATTGGATCTTTTGGCATATTTTCCATGGTAAATATTATTATATCAAATTTTTCGCGTGGTAAATGTTCAATAAACCCCAAATTAAACTTGCCGATTGTATGCATCTTTAAAAATGTACTGATAATACCAATCCTAATTTTCTTAGATTGTATTGGTGGTAATTGTGAACAATGTGTTGAATACGCTGCTAATCGGGGGCAACATTTATAATATGCCGCAGCGAACATTAATTGCAATTCTTTATCATTATATCCATGGTAAGCAAGATAAAAATTAGCAAGATTAACATGAGTAAAGACGTCATCAATTACATCCGGCGAATTAATTATTTCAGATAATATCTTCATTGATTCATTTCTCATCTCGACTATTGATTCCTCTGATGGAATAACATGAGAAAAAAATGTAGCTTTTTTAAATTTACCGCAAATATCAAATTTAGGATTTAGCTCTATTTGTTTATCAATTGAATCAAAAAAAACCTCTTTATCACTAAATCTATATGCTATCGATTGGCGGGATTGTAATGAAATTAATTTTTCTTTTACATTATCATGTAAAGGCATATTGTCTAAAATTTCAAGTGCTTCTTTATATCTGGATAATTTTACTAAACAAACTACCCTTTGATTCAATAAAGACACATTGTCTGGCCATTTTAAAATCGCTTCCAAACATCTCTGTTCTGCAGTATTAAAATCCGCTTTTTCAAAATACACCTGAATATGTTTATTGTATATCAACTGATTTTTTGATAATTTAATTTTAACTTCATTGAAAAGTTTTTCTAAATTTTCAATATCATTCATTTGGCTCAAAGCGTCTATCTTTAATATATATGCTCTTTCCTCACCAGGATTATTTCTGATAATTCCGTCTGCGTGCAAAATAGCTTCAGCATGAAGATTAAGTTTATTGTATATATTTATTAATGCAAGATTAATTTGATAACTATCAGGTTTTACTTTTGCCAATTTAATAAAATAAGGTAATGCGACAGAAAAATATTTTCCTTCATTATATAGTGCAAATGCATACTTTTCTGTAAATTGTTCAGGAAAATATTCATTTAAAACTTTAAAAATATAAACCATGAATCCTGGTTCTTCTATTTGCGATGATAGATTTTCTATTATATTGATATCAGCCGATTTTGCATTCAGTAATAAAGGTGCAATTATATTATGTATCTTATCTGCATTATCAGTTACATATGCCTGATATGCGTTATCTATTTTTTCTGATATCAGTTTTTCAATTGTAACTCTATTTGCGCAACATTGTTTATATTTTAATCCACTGCCACAAATACAAGGGTCATTTTTACCGGTATATGCCATTTTTTTCCTTCTTTTATCTATTTTCAACCTATAAATCAAAGATTACAATACTATTATCGGCATTTATTTAAAAAACTTTTTATTTTTTTAACTTTTTTTTAAAAATCACTAAAGTATTAATCTTCGATGTCGATATTGTAATAGAGTTGAAAAGAAAGTGAATCAAAAAGCTGTCGAACTTTATGATTTGTGTCTTTCAACAAAAATTGAATATTTCCGCCCAGTGTGGCACAACAGTAGTACCATCTCAAAATTTAGAGGTAGGTACTCAAGGAGGAAAAACCCATGTCATTACGTATCAACCAGAACATCAGCGCCATGAGCGCACATCGATTCTTGACATCAAATGATGCCAACATGTCGAAACAGATCGAAAAGTTAAGCTCCGGTCTGCGTATCAATAGTGCTGCTGATGATGCAGCAGGTCTGGTTATCAGTGAAAATCTGCGCACGCAGGTTTCCGGCCTCACCCAGGCTTCACGCAATACCCAGGATGGTATTAATATGATCAAGACGACAGAAGCAGCGCTGAACGAAATAGAAACTCAGCTACGCAACATTCGTGACTTGACTATTAATGCAGCCAACGCAAATGGCAACACTCAAACTTTGGTAGCCGACCAGGCGTCAATAACCCAGGGTTTAGCCTCAATCAACCGCATTGCCGAACAAACCGAATTTGCCGGAATCAAGTTACTGGGTTCCAACAACATTGATGGCAAACAGTTCCAGGTAGGTGCAAATGCCGGTCAGGTTGCTCAATTCTCACTGAGTGGAGTAGCTTATGATGGCGTTTCCTTAAGTGCTAACATGCATGCATCTGCGTTAGGATTAACCGGTACCCAAAATGCAAGCGCGACAGCAGGGAAAGAGTTTAGTGGAATCAGTGCTGCCGATGTATCTGCTACTGAGTCATTTTCAGTTGTTTACACCGCTGCTGACGGTACTGTAAAAACTGGAAATGTTGTTTTAAATAACGCAACCGGTGATACCCTTGCGCATGCTGTTACTGCAATTAATTCTGCCCTAAACGATGCGGCAAATATTGAAGCTGTAGCAACAGATTCTACAGGAAGTAGCACTGCGGCAACAAAGAATTATCTAACTATTCGTCAGAAAGCAGTAGCAGATAAAGATTCAGCAGCAAGTGTTGTCGTCTTAACAGATAAATCATCTACTGCATCTGCAACAGGTTTTACCAGCACCCCAACAACTGCTACAGGACGTAATTCATCTCAGTCTATTGACGTTGCGGCAGTTTCTGCAAACTTCGATAATATTCTGAACCAACTCGACACCTCATTAAAAATGGTTAACGGACTTCGCGTTCATCTGGGTGCGTTCCAGAAAAACAACATGGAAAGCAACCTGACAAGCCTTTCAGTAGCAAAAGAGAATATCTCAGCATCAGAAAGTGCTATTCGCGATACCGATATGGCTGCAGAAATGGTTTCTTTCACCAAGAGCCAAATCTTAATGCAGGCATCACAAGCGATGTTAACCCAGGCTAACCAGGCACCACAAGGCATTTTATCAATGCTCAGATAATCCTGGTTGTTAATACTCTGAAAGCGCCAGGTTATAATTTTCAATAACCTGGCACTTCAAAATCCAATTTAATCGCCCATCGTGGCACAGTAGTACCATCTCAAAACTTAGAGATAGGTACTCAAGGAGGAAAAT
>CAZNLA010000507.1:0-4117 GCA_964573385.1 uncultured bacterium | reverse complement strand
GGCAGAGGTCTGCAAAACCTCGTACAGCGGTTCGACTCCGCTAGTCGCCTCCAAACCCTTCTTTTGGCTACATTAACCCTAAAGAGCATTGAAATAAAACCAGTCTTGTAAAAAATCATCTTCATATTTTTAACCACGAAATACACGAAATGCACGAAAAAGGTAATTATTAAAGCAGATACTTGCAATTGATAGGGAATGCTATATAGTATTTTACAGATCTTTTCATTCATTCCTTAACCTATTAATTCCATAATCCACGGGAACGTACTCACTCTTATACACATTTTATAATGGTATTTATATTTAAGAAAAACTCGCGAATTAACTACAAACCAACCCCAGAGGGGTTAAATAGTTATAGATAGTAATTCATCATCTATTCTCGACCCCAGCGCGGGTCGCATATGATATCGTAGAATGTCGGTAATTATATGCGACCCGCTCTGGGGTCGGTTTTACTATGGGAAATCATGTTCTATAAATATTCGACCCCGCTGGGGTCGTCTGATATTGAACAGTCTGAGAACTTTGAAATAAAACAAATATTTACCACTAAAGAACGCAAAGAACACAAAGAATTTTCTTAAACTTTTCTTTTGTGTTCTTTTGCGATCTTTTGCGGTGAATAATAATTGGTTGTTGGTGAAGTTACTTTATATTAAATTGCTATTTCTTTTTTTCAACATTATGCACAACAGCGCTCATAGTATTTATGACACGTTGGTATGGCATTCTTTTGGGGCCTAATATGCCTACATGTCCTATACCGGCGCCATCGTTTATTGAATAACTGGTGAAGACGATAGAGCATTCTTCCAGTCCTACATGCGGGTTTTCTGTGCCGATGCTAACCTGAATTTCTCCCGGTTGTATTCTGCTGAACAATGATTCAAATACGGACTCTTCGTTTAAGACTTCCATTAAAGCGCGCAAACGCGGCATATCGGCGAAATCCTGTTGTTCGAATAAATGGGTTGTTCCTTCAAGATGCATTCTTCCACTGGTCTGGTTTTGTTTCATGGAGCGATTTAACAAATCTGGTGCCGACCGGTAAAACGCGGCATTGGCATGGGGTAGTTTTACCATTGCTGTGGATAAAGATTCTTCGGTTATATCTGTCAGCAACCAGTTGGTAAATTCCTGATTTAATAAATCATTAAGTTGACGTAAACGCGCAGCATCAGGCCTGTCTGTTACTGTGGTTAAACTATGCAGAACCTGGCTGTCATTAGTAACTAAAACTATCAATAACTGGTCATCGCTCACCGGGGCTAATTCAATGTGTTGCAGGCGGTATTCATTTGACCCGGGAATCATTGCCAATGCTGTATATCGTGTTAATTCACCCAGTAATCTGCAGGTTGCTTCTACCCCGGGTTCGCGTATTTGCTGGGCAAACTGTGATTTGTCGGAACGATATTGGGACAAGACATTATTAACATAATACCGATACCCCAAATCAGTAGGGACACGTCCGGCGGAGGTGTGTGGTTGAAGAAGTATGCCTAATTCCTCTAAACGCGACATTTCATGACGAACAGTAGCGGGACTGGCATGAATATCAGGACGGTCAGAAATAGATGATGACCCCACAGGAACAGCAGTCTGCACATATTCTTCTATTACAGCCTGTAATATAGCACGCTGTCTGTCTGTTAATTGTAATTTATCATCTGTTTGCGCCATTTTAATTTACCATGGTTTTCAGTTTTCAGAATGGTCACTTCGACAGGCTCAATGACCTTTGTAAAAATCCTGTTTTTTTGTCCGGATTTAGTTAATAACGCTCTAATCCCTATACCAATGACAAGTATGTAATTTCCATCATTAAATAGACCTGTTACGCTTTACTCCCTCCGTCACTGCGGTGACACCTCCCTCAAAGAGGGAGGCTTTTTATGTCCCCCTCCTCGAGGGGGATGTCACCGCAGTGACAGGGGGAGTTTGATTTATAAATCCTGATTTTTTTTATAAAGATTTGGTTATTAACAACCTAACCCCTAAAACCTAACCCCTAAAACCTAATCCCTATCTCCCTAACCCCTAAACCAACGTCATCGTTACTTCAGGAGCTATTTCCAGGGTATTATGCACCATGCAGTGCTGAATAGTTTTCATAAATGCTTCATTTTTATCTTCTGGTATACCGGCGGGTAAAGATACTGATATATTTATTTTTCCTATTCGCGCCGGTGCAGATGCTTTTTCATATTCTGCTGTCACTTCCATACCTTCGGGAGAAATGCCGTATTTATTACAGAAAAATACCGCGTATATCCCAACACAACTGGTTAATGACGCTACCAGAAACTCCGGTGGTGTTGGTCCGGCATCTGACCCACCCGCGTCTATCGGGTTGTCCATGGTAATGTGATGACCTCGGACATCGGTGTCAAATCGCAACGCGCCATTAAATTTACTTACAATTTTCATAATAACTTTTATAATCCTTTTTCATCTGATAATAGCGCGTGCAGTGCGATTGCATTTTCAATAGCGCTTTTATCCCCAGTGGCAAGTAACGTTACTGACCCTTCCGCGCCTTTAACCCCGCCTGCCGCCAATAATTTGGCATCTAAACCGCAAAGTATTTTCAACGCTTCAATTTCTGTTATTATCTTTCCCGTTATCGGCATCAAAGAAACAACCGGTGTTTTGGGGTGGCTATCACTTTCGCGGCTAAGCATTGATAATTCGCTGATATCATCCAAAACTAATTTTTCTAAACCAACTGGAATAATTAACGTAATTTTTTTTGATATTAACGCGCCGTATACACTTAATGTGCCACCTGTTGGGTGCATCATTAATACTCCGGCAACTTTATTTTTATAATCAAGGGCATTAGCGCCTTTAATGAAAACATCACCTGCTTTCATGTCGGTAACCGAATTAATTACTGATCCGCCATTAACCGGTATTCCTTCTTTGAGCACTATATCAGGATACCCACCGCGTCCCAGTTCTTCCCATGGCATGCCCGGTGGCAATACCCGTCCGGATACATATTCACCTTTCGGAATTAAATGCCCCAGTATTTCTTCCGCGACGTAACCGTTTGTTGTACCCCGTCCAATGGCAATAGTACCGTTTAACATCGCATTGGTTACTTCCGGCAATTTGCTTACGGCTTTAGCGATTAATCTTTTCCCCTGTGCCACGGTGAAAGTAAATGATGCATTCATCAGGTTATTACTCCAATTTTGTTAACGCTGCTGTGATGGTTGTCTGTACTTCTGTAACAATTACATCAGATGAGATATTTTGTGCTGTTTTGGTTGCGCGGTCACGCATTTCTACCTGGCCTTCGCCGGCAAGTTTCCCAACAACTATCTGTATTGGCATGCCCATTAAATCAGCATCTTTAAATTTAACACCGGCGCGTTCCGCGCGGTCATCAAACACTGTATCCACACCTGCCGTTACCAATTCGGTGTAAATTTTGTTTGCCACTGACATCTGTGTTTCATCACCGGCATTAGCGACAATCAGATGAACTTTATATGGCGCCAGTGTCATTGGCCATATCAGGCCATTTTCATCGTTACTGACCTCGGCGACTGCAGCCATTATGCGACTTACGCCAATGCCGTAACAACCCATTATAAATAACTTTTCGCTGCCGTCTTCATCGGTAAATGTCGCGTTCATCGGTTCGCTGATGGCATATCGCAATTTAAAGATATGTCCCAGTTCCATGCCGCGTTTAATTTCGAATTTATTACCACATGGGCAAATATCACCTTCTTCGGCAAAACGCAGGCGTGACCAGGTGATTTCGCCGGCAACATCTGTCCAGTTAACTTTTACCAGGTGCATATCAACTTCATTTGCTCCGGTGATAAAATTAACCATTCCCTGTAATTCAAAATCAGCATATAATGGTACATTTAATCCAACCGGACCGCTGAAACCAACCGGGCCGCCAGTATATTGCTGTATCTCTTCCGGGGTTGCCATTTCCAGTTTTTGCGCGCTTACTAAAACTTTGAATCTGCCTTCGTTTACCTCGCGGTCGCCACGAATTAATGCCGCGACAGTCTTGCCAGCGGCCATATATAATCATGTTTTAACCACGTTATGCGGTGTAGCGTTAAGCTAATCACAAACCATT
>CAZNLA010000506.1:0-4120 GCA_964573385.1 uncultured bacterium | reverse complement strand
GCTCAGCGACCAGTCACTGAGCCTGTCGAAGTGACCTTAAGCGAAAGTCCTGTTTATAATCATTTGAAAATAGCAGATAGTTGCTCTCTGGTTATCCCCAAAGGTATAATATCTGCATGAAGACTTATATTGGTTTGGATATTGGTGGTACCAAGTTTATGGTTGCTGCCGGGGATGAGAACGGGGTGGTTAAACAAGTTGTCAGGGCAGATACGCCGTTGGATTTTCAGGAAGGTATTCCGCTGTTGCATGATATGATAATAAAAGTTATCGATGGCGGGATTATTGCCGGTATAGGCGCGGCGATTGGTGGCCCGCTTGATTGGCATACCGGGGTGGTTTCGCCGGTTCACCAACCACAATGGCGAAATGTACCTTTGAAAAAACTTATGGAAGAACGGTGGAATTGCCCGTTTTATGTGGATGTAGATACTAATGTCGCGGCACTTGGCGAATATGTATTGGGTAAATATACTGAACGTTCCATGCTTTATATTACATTAAGCACCGGCATGGGCGGTGGTTTTATAATTGATGGTGCAATTTATCGCGGCAAAGATGGCGCGCACCCGGAAGTCGGGCATCAATCTGTTTCATATCGTTGCGCAAATCCGGACCGTATTATATGTGAATGTGGCGCGTCTGACTGTTTGGAAGCATTAATATCCGGCAATGGTATAAAACGTATTTATGGTAAACCGGCAGAGTTGCTTGATGATGATGAATGGGATGAAGTAGCCTATAATTTAGGACTGGGGTTGCGTAATCTGGCAACTATTTACGCGCCGGATGTAATAGTTTTAGGTGGTGGTATCGCCACCGGACAAGGTGAAAAATTGCTGGCAACCGCGCGCGCAGTGATGACAGCAAATCTTCGCATTGTACCCGCACCTCGTATACAATTATCATGTTATGGCTATGACACCGCATTAATGGGGTCATTATATATCGCCAGGCATGGTTTGAGTTAAGAATCGTTTAAATTGACCTGACAACCTATCTGATTAGTAGGGAATACCGTCCCCGGCATTCCTTTAATAGGGAGTTTCTATCTCAAAAAGGAATGCCGGGGACGGCATTCCCTACAGAAAATATAGACAGGACTTTCGCTTAAGGTCACTTCGACAGGCTCAGAGACCGGTCGCTGAGCCTGTCGAAGCGACCATTTTTAGTAGATTTCTCTTTGACTGCGAAAGTCCTGTATGGATATAATCCGGTTTTGCAATTGCCTCCCGGTTATAAAATATTAATCCCTTTGTCCAGGTTCCCAAATTGATTTGTCCGGGTTGGGCAGTAATGAACCGACATTATCTCTTATTAAAACGCCTTCACCATGGTCACCCCGGTCAACTATGATATCTTTTATGGCGCCTATATGAAGTGAATTATTCTGGATGATGCAGTTTTTCAGGTTATGCAGGACAATGCCATAAAATGGTGAGTTTACACCACCGCCATCATCCATTCCGACACACATGGAATTGCCGGTGAATACCACACCCCGCGAATCCTCTATCCGCACATGACAGGATTCGAACTCGTCTGTTGTACTGGTCCATTCCGGTTTGCCGGATCGGTATATAACATTGCCGGTAAGGGTAATACAATTTGACGGATTACCTTCTCCCTGTCCTGCGATGGTGATGCCCGGACCACCCGCGCGGTCAATGTAATTACCGGTTATGTTATACTGGCCGCCACCGTAAATACGAATTCCGCCACCCGCGTTCCATTCTATCCGATTGCCTGTCATGGTTACTGATGCGTTGGGACCGGTTGCCGCATAACCGGCACCACCATTTCCGCTGAACCAGTTATCAAGGATAAACCCATCCCAACCGCAGACATATAACGCGTGTCCAAGATTAAATATAACTTCACAACTGCGTATGCTAAAACACCATACCGGGTCAAGATGAATGCCGTTCCCGCTGAAACCTGATATGTGGCAACGTTCTATTCGTGGTGAGTCTTCTTCTTTTTTACCATCGAATGGCCCCATGTATATACCGTGGATTGGTTCTGCGGATATCTGCTGGTTTGCCGGGACATTTGCGAATTCCCGGTCACCTGTTAATGATAGTCCGTTTATTGTTGCGCCACATGCACCGGTGATATCAATTAACCCTTTGATACCCGGTTGCGGATTATGCAATTTTAATATTGAACCGCCAATAGAACGATATGCCCATGAAGCATTGCCAACAAGGCCGGTATGTGGTGGCATTTTAATGCCGGATACCAGAAATGTACCATCGGGAACTGATACTGTACCCTTAATAATCGCCGCCGCATCAAGTGCCGCGGCAAATGCTGCGGTATCATCTGTCTGGCCATCACCCTTTGCCCCGAATGCTGTTACATTCAGTTGAGTTGGCAGGTATGCGTTTACAGCTGTTTTCATGATCTTTTTTCCTTTTAATTTAACAGGACTTTCGCTTTGAAAGCGAAGTTATGTTGAATATATGTTAAGAATTATAACTGCCATTTTGCCGGTGCGCTTCTTCAATAACTGCTATCTGTTGTCGCACCTGTTGCGGTGTTACTTCTAATGGGGTGTCTGATACCAGATGGTCATACAGGTTGTTATAATATCGTGTCGCCATGTAGTCAAAAAGGCTGTTAATCGCTTCGTCCGGTGCGTCCCATTTTTCTTCATGCATGGGCAGGTTTTCGGAACAATATTCCTGGTTAGGCATCGGGTCGCTGATTAATTTTTGTTCCGGCGCTTCTGAATCTTTGTAATATTTCCATTCAATGTGGTTCATTGTTCCGGATAAACTGCCATGACTGGCATACACCACATAGGTATACGGATTATATGTACAACAAGAGGAAATTTCTAAATCAATAGTCGGGTGTCCTTTGCGTTGCAGAATTATTTTTACATGGTCTTCCGCGTCGCCAAAGGTATTAACATTGTCCATTATAGACAAAACTTGCGGCATGGCGTCACGACCGATAAAATGCAGTGCCTGGTCCAGTGGATGCGGGCCGGTGTTAAGCAAATTTCCGCCATCCATTCTGCGCAATGTTTGCCAATCCCAACGCCGGGCAAAACCGTTAAACGCGATTTTTACCATCACAATCCTGCCCAACACGCCGGAATCAATGACGGTTTTCACCTGTTGAAAATAAGGGGCAAAACGTGATTGCTGGAAAATTGCTAATTTTTTGCCAACTTTTTGCGCGGTAGCAATCATTTTGTCTACATCCGCCACCAGTCGCCCAAAAGGTTTATCACACAGGATATTGAACCCGGCATTCAGGACTTGCTCGGTGATAGGTATGTGAAGATGGCTGGGTGCCGCATTTATTACTATATCAAGATCGCTACGTGTATTTATCATTTCATCGACAGTCGCAAATACATCACAACAGTAATCTTGTTTTGCTTTTTCCAGACGGTCCACCAGTGGGTCTGCGACGGCGGCTATTTCGTATTTGTCAGGTAATAACATCAGGGTATTAGCGTGGATATTTTTACCACTGCGTCCCTGTCCGATAATGCCTGCTTTCAGCTTTTTCATATTCGTATTTACCTTTTAATATATATTTTGCTGTCAGATTTCTATCTTAGCCAAAATAAATAACCTGTTTTATGTTTCCGCGGGTTATTAATAAAATAACATGACTTTCGCTTCGACAGGTTCAGCGACCTGTCGAAGTAATATTAAGCGTAAGTACTGTTTTATTTTACATCAGCATCTGCCAGCATTTTGCAGATAGCGTTATATGCTGGTTTTGGATGGTAATCAGCGTCAAATATAAGTGGTTCGGTATATTCACCATTGGTAAAATCGGGTATCCATGTGTATTTATCGGTGAATCCCCATAAAACCATCGCTTTTAAACCTGCATCCACACCCATTTTAAACCGATTGGCATATTCAATAGCCTGCTCTTGCCGTTCTATATCTGTGACAGGTTTTTTAATACCCATATCCATTTCAGTAGCATGCACGTTAAGACCCAAATCTCTGAATCGACGGATATTTTTGACAACATCGTTATAATTAAGATGGTTTTCCCACCCCAAATGGAATTGGAAACCTACCCCATGTACCCATAGGCGTTAAGATAAAAAATCATGTAATAAACTTACCTATTTCCGGCATTT
>CAZNLA010000505.1:0-4128 GCA_964573385.1 uncultured bacterium | reverse complement strand
GATGGCATCTATTGAAGGTCAGCGTGGAGAACCAAGGCAAAAACCGCCATTCCCGTTTGAACGCGGGGTATTTGGCAAACCTACCATTATCAATAATGTTGAAACCCTGGTAAACATTCCATTAATCATCCATAAATCGGCCGATTGGTTTGCCAGTTATGGTACCGCCAACAGCAGAGGAACCAAAGTATTCGCGTTGGCTGGTGACGTAGTTAATACCGGTATTGTTGAAGTCCCCATGGGTACCACCCTGGGTGAAATTATCTTTGACATCGGCGGTGGCATGCAAAATGGTAAAGAGTTCAAAGCAGCCCAGACCGGCGGACCAAGCGGCGGTTGTCTGACTAAAGAACATTTGAATACCCCGGTTGATTATGACTCACTTGTGAAATTAGGTACAATAATGGGTTCCGGTGGTTTAATCGCCATGGACGAAGATACCTGTATGGTTGACGTAGCGCGATTTTTCATGGATTTTGTTCAGGATGAATCATGCGGTAAGTGCGTACCATGTCGTATCGGAACAAAACGTATGCTGGAGACACTTGAACGCATAACCCAGGGTAAAGGCAAACCGAGTGATATTAATTTATTGATGGAACTTGCTGTAACCACTAAAGAAACATCCACTTGCGGTTTGGGACAAACGGCAGGCAACCCGGTATTAAGCACCATCAGGTATTTCCGGGAAGAGTTTGAAGAACATATCAAACATAAATATTGTCGTGGTGGCATTTGCGCGGAATTATTCATCTCGCCATGCCAGAACGCGTGTCCTGCCGGTGTTAATGTACCCGGTTATGTGGCGTTAATTG
Organism: uncultured bacterium; assembly: GCA_964573385.1. GTDB lineage: Bacteria > Armatimonadota > Hebobacteria > CAIYQO01 > CAIYQO01 > JBAXQQ01. The sequence continues at coordinate 3,313 of CAZNLA010000505.1, read as the reverse complement.
CTGCCGGTCGCCCACGCGATGCCTATAACCTTATCCGCAAGGATAACCCGTTCCCGGCAATCTGCGGGCGTGTATGCACCCATCCGTGCGAAAGCAAATGCCGACGCGCCCAGGTCGACGAATCACTGGCTATCTGCGATTTAAAACGATACGCGTCAGACTTTGTATTTAATAATGACGAACCATATATGGACCTGGTTTTCCCTAAAAAAGATGAATCCATCGGCATTATCGGCGCCGGTCCATCCGGTTTAACCTGCGCTTATTATCTGGCACGTTTGGGTTATGGCGTCACAGTTTATGAAATGCAACCGATGGCAGGCGGCATGCTGGCATATGGCATACCGGAATATAGATTACCGAATGACATTCTGGAGAAAGAGATACGCCTGATTCAACAGGTTGGAGTAGAGATTCAGACAGGTGTTGAAGTAGGTAAAGATATTTTATTCAGCGAATTGCGCAAGAAACATAATGCCATTTATGTCGCAACCGGCACCCAATTCCCGAATAAGGTTGGGGTTCCGGGCGAAGAACTTGCCGGAGTATATCACGGACTGGATTTCCTGCGCGATGTAGTATTAGGCAAACCGATAACAATTGGCAAAAACGTAGTGGTTATTGGTGGTGGCAGCACAGCATTTGATGCTGCCCGTACAGCATTACGCATGGGCGCGGAAACTGTAACAGTTATTTATCGCCGCACCATTGAAGATATGCCTGCCGATATTCGTGAAATAGAAGAAGCGATTGAAGAAGGTATTGAAGTGCGCGAATTGCTGGCACCGGTTGCTATTGTCGGTGATACTAATGTTACCGGCATACGTTGCACCGCCATGGAATTACGTGGATTTGACAGTGCCGGAAGACGCAAACCGTATGTTGTTGAAGGTTTGGAGATTGTAATCCCCGCCGATATGATAATTCCTGCAGTCAGTCAGCATTCCGACCTGCCTTTCATTGAAAAAGATGAAATTGAAGTAAGTCAGTGGGGTACCCTGGTGACCGACCCGGACACTATGATGACATCAATTGACGGTGTATTTGCCGGTGGCGATGTTATTCGCGGTCCGGATATTGTGATTACCGCAATTGCTGACGGCAAGAAAACAGCTTCAGAAATCAGTCGTTATCTGGGTGGATCCGGCGAATTGAATACCGGCGAAGAGATTGATATACCAGTGCCGGAAGCCGAAGAAGAGGTAATGGAACATTCACGATTTGAGATGCGTTATAATGACCCGGAACAGCGCATAAAGAACTTTGATGAAGTCGTGGTTGGTTTCCATCGATTAAATGCTATTGCTGAAGCGATGCGTTGTCTGCGATGTGATCGTCGCTGCTAATACTAACGGCGGGAAGGGGTGATAACCTTTCCGCCTGATATAGAAGATAAAAGGTAATAATAAAATGGCAACAATTAATTTGACGATAAATGGAAAAGCATGCACTGCTGACAGCGGTCTTTCTATATTGGAAGCAGCGAAGCAGAACAACATTAAAATTCCAAATTTCTGTTACCTGGAAGGCATTCACCAGGCCGGCGCATGTCGTGTTTGTGTAGTAGAGATTGAAGGCGCGCGCACTCTGCAGGCATCATGCCTGGTGGAGATTAAAGAAGGCATGGTGGTGCGGACAAATACAGAAAAAGTTCGCAAAGCACGCAAAGTTCTGTATGAATTAATGCTTTCTGACCATCCACGCAACTGCCTTAGTTGCTCGCGCAACCAGAAATGCGAGTTCCAGGAATTAGGTGAACTGATTCAAATTGATGAATCACGCTTTGCTGACTGCGAACCGAAACAACGGACACCGGATGTTTCAACACCATCCATTGTTCGCGATATGACAAAGTGCATACTTTGCCGTCGTTGTATCACCGTCTGTAATCAAATCCAGGGTGTTGGCGTTTTAAATGTTTCACACCGTGGCATTAAAACCACCGTCGGCCCAGCATCTGACCTGCCTTTGGATAGTGTAAATTGCGCACTGTGTGGGCAATGCACCGCCGTTTGCCCGGTTGGCGCGCTTACCGAAGCAGATGCTACTACCGCAGTATGGAATGCCCTGCAAGACCCGACAAAACGGGTTATCGTACAGACTGCTCCTGCTATCCGCGCCGCCCTTGGCGAAGAATTCGGTTACGAACCGGGAACACTGGTGACCGGTAAAATGGCATCAGCACTGCGCGATATGGGATTCAATGATGTATTTGACACCAACTTCGCCGCCGACCTGACCATTATCGAAGAAGGCAATGAATTTTTGCAACGGGTAACCAAAGCATTAACCGGTGGATCTGCAGTATTGCCAATGATAACTTCCTGTTCGCCGGGTTGGATTAAATATGTCGAACATGAATTCCCACAACTGCTGGATCATTTATCCAGTTGTAAATCACCACATATGATGTTAGGTGCGTTGGCAAAAACATTTTATGCTGACAAAATTGGTGTGGCGGCAAAAGATATCTATGTTGTATCAGTAATGCCCTGCACCGCGAAGAAGTTTGAAGTCACCCGCGAAGAGATGTTTATCGACGGTTTGCCAAATGTTGACGCGGTACTTACCACCCGTGAACTGGCCAGAATGATTAAAGAATCCGGCATTGATTTCTGTTCGCTGGAAGATGGTGAGTTTGACAATCCGTTGGGTTATTCAACCGGTGCCGCCGATATATTTGCTGCCCCGGGTGGTGTAATGGAAGCAGCATTACGCACCGTTTATGAAGTAGTAACCGGTCGCGAAGTGCCATTTACCCACGTTGACATTACCCCGGTACGTGGACTTGCCCAGGTGAAAGAAGCGGCTATAACTATTGAAAATGCCCTGCCAGAGTTCGCTTTCCTGAATGGTGTCACCGTGCGGGTTGCCACAACCAGTGGTCTTGTCGGCGCTAAAAAACTGTTGCGCCAGATTGCCGACGGCACATCCCCATATCATTTTATTGAAGTTATGGGATGCCCAAGTGGATGTATAAGTGGTGGCGGACAACCAAGGCTGACAAACAACAAAATACGCCAGGCGCGCATGAAAGCAATTTATGCCGAAGATGCCGGCAAAGAACAGCGCAAATCCCACGAGAACCCATTTATAACCCAGTTATATACCGATTTTCTGGGCAAACCACTGGGCCACAAATCCCACGAATTGCTGCATACCCATTACGTAAAACGCGGCAGAAACAACGAATGCCTGGAGAAAAATTGTAAAGAACACAACTAATAATTACGAATTATTAATTACGAATTAATAATTGTAGAGACGCAAGATTGAAACTGTCTCAAAATTATAAATTAGTTATTATTATTCT
>CAZNLA010000504.1:0-4130 GCA_964573385.1 uncultured bacterium | reverse complement strand
ACACCACCCAATTAGGCATCAGCAGCCTCGCCGCCACCTGCCTAAACCTGCTTGGGTTCGATAAACCGGAAGATTACGATAAGAGCGTAGTTACCATAAATAAGAAATAGTAAAAGATTCCCCTCGCTGTTTTAATATGGCGGGGGGATTTTTTTGTAAATGATTGGTAGAAAAGGAGAATATAACATAATGGATAATTTGCTTAACTTGGTTGAAAACATAAAAAATCGTGATGATTTTGTTACTTTTGTTAAAGCACTATATAAAAATTTAGAAGAAAATCCTGATGACTGGGAAAATGATAACCTATGTAATTATTTAGAAGCATTAGCTGCTTCAGCAAATAATCTGGATGGTGCTTATTTAAATAAGAATGAAAAGATTCCAAAAGATATAAACTGGAAGATATTAGGAGAATTATTAATAAGTGCAAAATATTATGAATGAGAATATTACAGAGGGAAACTTACAGATTTCTTTTAAGCTTTCACTTCTACAAAGGATATTCAATCCATTTGAAAGGCTTTTTTTCGTATTATTATCTATCTTCATGTATGGATTAGTTATAACACTATTAATATCTCATTTTTCATTAGAAAACATATTAGTGACATTGTTTTTTTTCATATTAATAACACTTTTTTCATTTAGATCTTTTTTATCATTTTATAAAGAAGTGATACTTAATATGTACCCCATTAAAATAATAATAGAAGATAGATTGTTAAGATACGGATGGAAATCTTTTGATGATAATGAAATGTATGTATTTCATTACACAAAAATGGTTGTTTATAAAGGGTTGTTTAAAACATATATTGTTAAAGAAACGTCGTATAGGGGTCAACTAATAATTCTACCACAAAATATTATTTCGTATGAATACTTAAAAAAGATTATTGAAGGTAAATAATTTTTATTTTATCTGGTAATTGAAACAATTCCATAGCCCACGGCAACGCCGCTGGGAACTGGTATCACACAAAAAATACGCTCTGTAAGAGCAACATTCCTAAAAACAAAGGAATTATGCTCTTACAGAACGTCGATAATTACGATTAATTTTTCCTCAGGGGCGTTGCCGTGGGCTATTAAAATAGATTAATTTGTAGCATTATCGAATAAAATATCATCAAACATTCACCATCGGCTTTTTTGCTTGTCAGGAAGATTGTTTATTTGTATCATTGGCTTATAATAAAGCCGATATAAAAGCCGATAAAAAAAGCCGATTTATATAACAGAACAACAAAGGGAGAAAACGCCATGTTTGATATGCAGCGATTTAGTGAGATTTGTAATAAGATTCGGGGGGAGTTTGATGACAAGGATGGCGCGCGTGAACGCGGGCTTACCATTAGTCGTGAAGTGGTGCGCAACAGCGCCAATGCTATCCGCGCTACCCACCGGCGCAATTTTGATGAAGCGAGAAAGCTTAACGCGCAGATTCACGGATTAGTGCGCGAGATGAATGAAGTGCTGGCGAATTACCCCGAGGTGAAATATGCCGGATTTGTCCATGACGCGCAGAAAGAATACGCTGAAGCGGCGATTTTTCTTTCTGTTGTCGCCGACGAAACATTGCCCGACCCGGACGATCTGGGGGTGGATTACCCGGCTTATCTGCATGGCATCGGCGACGCAACCGGCGAAATGCGGCGGTTGATTCTGGACAAAATCCGCGAAGGTGAATCGGCATCCAAGGAAAACGAAGCAACATTGAACGTGATGGACGAAATATATTTTGAACTTATCAGTTTTGACTATCCCGCCGCCATCACATCCGGACTGCGCCGGATAACCGATGTATTGCGCGGAACCACCGAACGCACCCGCGGAGATTTGTCCACCGCCATCGGCCAGCAACACCTGAAAAAAGCAATTGAAACAGCATTGGGGAAAGTGGAAAAAGGTTGATATAAATTATTATTCACCGCAAAAGTCCGCAAAGACCACAAAAGAAAATTTATGAAAAAACTTTGTGTTCTTTACGTTCTTTTGCGGTGAATAATTATTAATTACAGAACTTTCGCTTAAGGTCACTTCGACAAGCTCAGTGACCGGTCGCTGAGTCTGTTGAAGCGACCATTTTTAAGCAAGATTACCTTTATGAGCGAAAGTCCTGATATAAATTATTATTCACCAATTCACTTGCGTTAACCACTACCCACTTTTTAAAACAGTCCGTATACTTCGCCGTCTTCGCTCATGCCTATTTTTTCTGCTGATGGTGATTTGGGTAGTCCGGGCATGGTCATTACTGTACCGGCGTATATAACCACAAATCCGGCGCCGGCGCTTACTTTGGCTTCACGTACTGTCATGGTAAATCCGCGCGGGCGACCCAGTAGTTTTGCGTCGTCGCTTAATGAGCTTTGGGTTTTGGCGATGCATATGGGTAGTTGTCCGAAACCTAATTCTTCGAAATTCGCGAGTTGTTTTTCTGCCACCGGGGTGTAAAAGATATTTTCCGCGCCATAAAATTGCTGTGCTACCCGCAGAATTTTCTCTTTCAGGGTTATTTCCAGCGGATATGAGTAATGGAAATATGATTTTTTATCGGCGGCTTTCATCACCAGGTCAGCCAGGTCCAATCCGCCTTCTCCGCCTTTTTCCCAAACCTCTGACAATGAGAATTGCACGCCAATACGGGCGCATTCTGCCTGCAATACTTTTATCTCCTCGTCGGTATCGGTGGGGAACCTGTTGATGGCGACTATTGGGTTAAGGCCGACGGTGCGGACATTTTCGCAATGTTTTTCAAGGTTTTGTATACCTTTACGCAATGCCACCGGATCATTATCTTTTAAGTTTGCCATTGCCGCGCCACCATGCATTTTCAACGCGCGTACCGTGGCCACAACCACTGCCGCCGCGGGTGACAGTCCTGCTGTCCGGCATTTTATATCAAAGAACTTTTCTGCCCCCAGGTCGCTGCCAAATCCCGCTTCGGTTACCACATAATCCGCCAGTTTAAGAGCCATACGGGTGGCGATGGCACTGTTGCACCCGTGGGCGATATTACCAAATGGTCCGCCGTGGACAAATGCCGGTGTGCCTTCCAGTGTCTGCACCAGATTTGGCATCAACGCGTCCTTTAATACCACACTCATTGCGCCGGCGGCGCTAAGGTCGCTGGCGGTGACCGGTTTTCCTTTGCGATTAAAGGCAACCACAATATCTGACAGACGTTTTTCCAGGTCGGCACGGTCACGGGCAAGGCATAGCAACGCCATAATTTCTGACGCGGTGGTAATTTCAAAACCGGATTCGTGGGGAATGCCGTTAGCCTTGCCACCCAGACCAATAACAACTTCGCGAAGCGCGCGGTCATTCATGTCCAACACGCGTTTCCAGGTGATGGTGTGTAAGTCGATATCAAGCGCGTTTCCCTGATGCAGATGATTATCCAGCATGGCGGAAAGCAAATTATGCGCAGTGGTGATAGCGTGGAAATCGCCGGTGAAATGCAGGTTGATATCTACCATGGGGATAACCTGGGCATACCCACCACCTGCCGCACCACCCTTTACGCCAAAACATGGCCCCAATGACGGTTCGCGAATGGCAATACATACCTTTTTGCCACGTTGGCGCAAAGCATCGCCAAGGCCAACAGTAGTTGTTGTTTTACCTTCACCCGCCGGGGTGGGGGTGATAGCGGTAACCAGTATTAATTTGCCATCACGGTCATCCGCTTTTTTTTTCAAAACATCCAATGATATTTTCGCTTTGTCATTGCCAAAAGGGTGCATATCTTCAGCGGTTAAACCCAATTCTTCCGCAATAACAAGCATCGGTTTCAGCACCGCCTGCTGGGCGATTTGTACATCAGAAAGCATAATTTCTCCAGTGTGATATTAACTGAACCGTTATATGGTAGGGGAACTGTCCTCAGTTCCCGCGACGGTATCAGTTATATAAAATCTTATTAGATGATAACGCGTATTGTGAATTACCTTTAATTGTAATTACCAGAGGCAATTGCAAACCTTTTTTTCTATTTATAGATTGCAATTCCCCAAAAAGCCCCACCCCTCAATCCCCTCCCCAAGGAGAGGGGAAGAACGTCAATCCGGGACTGACACCGAGTGGCGAAGCCAGGAATGTGTCTGTCCCATCAGGATTAT
>CAZNLA010000503.1:0-4141 GCA_964573385.1 uncultured bacterium | reverse complement strand
TCAGTCGGAACGGACTGATTTTCTTATTTGAAATTTGACTGCTTATTTTTGCATTATTTGCAGGTAACATTATTTTATTGGCGTAAATATTTGGTGAGGTGTAATCATATGATTCCTGATACTAATTATCCTGAAAAAGCCACTTCTATGGAAAATCTTATCGATAGAATTCGTATTGCCCCCGACCGCCTGGTTGCCGCATTGGCCGGTTTGACCGCAGATGATATAGATGCACATCCCATACCCGGTAAGTGGTCAATCCGCGAATGCACAGAACATATTGCCGGTGTCAGTATTGGTTGGTCAGATATGTTTTTTGAGGCTATTGAAGATTTTTACATTACTCCGCGAACGAATGATATAAAGTGGCGGGTTCCATTGGAAAATGAGTTAAAAGAAAGTATAGATTCCGCTATTTCAGTGTATCGACGACATTGCAACAACCTCGCTGATTTTCTCAGCACTCTCCCTGCGGAAGATTTTACCCGCAAGTTTAAGCCGGTATCATGGCTAACAGAGCCATTCCAGATAAACGAAAGCATCAACTGGGGTGTGGTGATTCACTGCGACTATCATATTGTTACCCTTCATCGCCTGCGTACCGCATTGGGTAAACCGTTGGACTGGATGTCGGTTTATACAGAAAGGTATCAAATAGGTAAGTAGTGTTAAGTTTTCAGTGTTAAGTTTTCAGTGTTAAGTTTTCGGTTTTGGTTTATCAGCAAAATATCATAAAACTGTAAAATCTTTACAACTTATCTCTGGTACTTTTGTCAAATAGTAACATTATAAGTTACATTTATAAATAAATGTAAAAGTTTAAAGAGGGAGAATATCAATGATTAGAAAGTTAATCATGGCCACAGTGGTTGCTATTACCTGTTTATTTGCAGGCGCAGTGGAATTGGCAATCAAATTTCCGCTTAACCGGATAGCATTGCAGACAAACGAATCTGTGCCGGTAGCAGTGATACGTTCAAATGCGACTGCATTGACTGCAGACACGCTGGTTGCGACAATTACCGGCGAAAACGGTAGCATAATGCGGTTTACCTTCGCTGTTCCTGCTGTTGATGTGGTGAACAATTCCGCTCGCAACACCCAGCACTTTAATATTGATGCCCGTTTACTGAAACCAGGAAATTATACATTGCAGGTTGATGTTAATGGAGTCACCGCAACAACTCCATTTGAAGTATATTCATATTTACGCCGTTCAACATTTAAACTTATCAATTGGGGATCACCGGCAGGAGCAGCCAACCAAAAAATTCAGGGTGAAGCAGATGGCGGATTAGGTTACAATTTGATGTATGACAAACCGGCTGATATTACTGAATATATTCGTGCCGGAGTGGATGTAATGCCAGTAAATATTATGGGTGGTGGTCACCAAATGGAATTGCGCTCAGAATGTGATTGGAGCGACCCTTATGTTATTTTAGGTGGTACTCGAAAAGCAACTCGTGCGGCATTCCAATATCGTAGTTTTCCTAATTTTATTGGATTGAATTTTTATGATGAGCCTGGGTTGACCTGGGGGAAAAATGCCGTTACCGGTGAATGGTCTCCCCATGGTATCCCCTCTCAGATTCGTTCTTTCGAAAGTGCTTTTGATAAAAAAGCACCGCAATACAGCACCGTTGATCCAACTAAGCCGGAAGATGTATCTGCATGGAAAGAATGGGGTAGTTGGAAATTAGGATTTATGGATGCCGCCTGGCGCGAATCCGCATATGGTGTAAACCAGGTAAAACCAGGATTAATTAACAACACCCAGAGTCAATACGGATGGTCCGCGTTTACTGACGGGTATTATTTTAATGTTACCCGCAGTCTGAATGTCGCCAGTGGACATGGCGGATATGATGATTTAAGTGGTGGCTATTTCTGTCCTTCATATTTTCTGGAAATGGCGCGCGCCCGCGACCGCGCACGACCTAACTGGTATTTGCCTACCTGGTACCGCAATATAACTGATGACAACATGCGGGTAGAAAATTATCTTTCATTTGCTGTAGGTATTCAGGGTATCATGACACCACCATGGATTGAACCGACCGGTAAAACTCCGTCCGGCAAAGCGGCTATCATTGAAACAAACCGTGTTATGGGACGCCTTGGCACTATTTTCAATACCATGCCAAACACCCCAAAACAGGTGGCAATGCTATACTCCATGTCAAACAACCTTGATACGCAGTCGAAAGACCGCACAGTGAATTACGCCCATGGTTACAAACATGGCGCCAGACTGGTATTTGGTTATCTGGCTGGTTTAATCAGTCAGCAACCGGTGGATGCTATTGTCGATGAAGATATTATAGATGGTACTCTGCAGGCTAATCACAAAGCTGTATTGCTTACCAGTATTGATTATCTTGAACCTAAAGTAATTCGCGGTCTTGAGCAGTTCATCGCGAATGGCGGTATAGTTTTACAGACTGCTGATAGCACGGTACAGGTGAAAGGCACCATTAATCTCGGCGTTGCCCCCGGATTGCCTGACCAAGCGGCATTTGACGCATTGCATAAAGAAATTATGGCATCACCGAAACGCGACTGGAGCCGTTTGAATCCATATATTACTGTCGGTAAATATCTTGAAGGTGCAACACCATTGGCAAAAGCGATGACAGCACAGTTAATTAAGGTTGGTATAAAACCGATATTTGAAACCGACCAGCCGGAAGTAATTGCCCAGCGTCATGCGGCGGGTGATGTAGAATATATCTTTGCCATTAATACAACTAACGACCGCGCAAAGGGAACGACACAGATAATATTACCGGTTACAGCTAAAATCACTTTAACGAACGATGGTCGACCAGTATATGACGCCATGACCGGAGAGAATATAACAGAGATTAAAACAGCTCAAAATGAGACTTCCGGAACATTCAATTTCGGCCCGGGACAAATGCGGGTATTTGCCCGTACCACACGTCCTATTGGCGGCGTCAATGTTGGCACTCCAGTGGTTAGTAGCGATTTCACCCGCGAAACCAATCCTATACAATTTTCATTCAGTGCCAGCCTTGTTGATACCAAAGGTCAAGTTTTATCAGGTTCAATACCTATGCGAATTCAGGTTATCGACCCGTTATTACAGGCACGTTACGATACTTTGAAAAATGGAAACGCTGATGTCAACCCGATACTGGTAAATAGATATGACCTGTACCGCGCGACAAAAGATGGTGTATTACAGATAACTTTGCCATTGGCGGCAAATGATGCAGCAGGGAAATGGACTGTAGTAGTTACCGAGTTGTTATCAAATAAAACAGCAATATCAAGCTTTATTTACAAACCATCTACCCGTAACGCGAATATCGTTGGTGGTGTTTCCCGCGCGATTATGTTAGATGGCGAGGAAGCAAACTTATTCCGTTTTGTTCGTGAAAACCAGTCTGTGACCATCGTTCCCGGTACTGGCGATTATAAAGCCGCTGCAGAAAGATTGCAAAAAATGCTGGCACCATGGGGAGTAAAAGCCACCATTATGGATGTTGCACAGGCATATAAGGCAAGAACTATAACTGATGAAGAAGCTGTCACCTGGGTTGGTATAGATTACACCCCACGCGGATCAATAAAGGTAGGCGATGCCAATTCACCATTACAGGCTGGCCTTGCTGTACAAGGTGCTATGATTTTGCTGGGTACCCCGGAAGATAACGCGATTATCAAGATGATTCAGGGAGCAAAATTCCTGCCGATGGTTCCTAAAGCCGGTGATTTCCCCGGTCGTAGTCGTGGATTCATCGCCTGGCAGCGAGAAGCGATTGGCCCGCGTCAGGAATCTGTAACACTAATAGCCAATGATGCTGCAGGTATGAATGAAGCCGTAGGAACATTCTACGAGGCAGCAGCCGGTATACAACCATTAACCCGTTTAACATTACCGGATGAAGCAGTCATTACTCCGGCAAATAAATAATTATTGATTACGAATTACGAACTTTTATTTAGACAGGATTAACAAGATTTATCATGTATATCATGTTAATCCTGTCTAAAATAATATATGGAGAAAATATGAATAAAATATTAATTTTGGGTGCCAACAAGTTTGAAATATTAGTTGATAGTGACCGGTTTGTCGGATTAGGTGAGATTTGGATTGGCGATACACTGG
>CAZNLA010000502.1:0-4143 GCA_964573385.1 uncultured bacterium | reverse complement strand
TACATTTTACTTACAGTGCTTATGATGTCTGCATATTCCAAACCAGCTTTAATAAAATTAAACATCCCGTAATATTCCAGTTTATCCCAGGTATATTCGCTCCATGGTAAACCTGCCAAATCCATAATATTTCGTCCAAAACCACCCTGATACGCGATATTATGTACACTGAAAACTGAAGAAATTTTCGCGTAGTCAGGTTTGTCGGCATAGACAGTTTTTAAATAAACCGGAATAAGCGCGGTATGCCAGTCATTACAATTTATAACATCAGGAAACCATCCAATATGGGCAAACATTTCTAACACACCACGGCTAAATGCGACAAAACGGTGGTCATCGTCGAAATGTCCATATAAACCGGGACGGTTATACAAATAATCATTATGTATAAAATATGTCGGTACACCGGGTATGGCAGAACTGGTATCAACCGATATTTCCAGGGAATCATGTGAATGTGGTATGCTGAAAGATGATGACACCGGACGAATACCATAACGCGCACGGTCTACATCACCATATAACGGCATGGCAATCCGCACATCATGCCCCATCTCTGCCAACGCTTTCGGCAATGCCCCCGCTACATCTGCCAATCCACCTGTCTTTGCAAAAGGTACAACCTCTGCAGAAACATACAATATCTTTAATTTCTTAGCCATTATTTATCCCTTCATATGCTGCATTAATAAACTCTGTGAATAAGTAACATTGCTCTGGTGAATCAATCATTCTTTCAGGATGCCACTGTACACCTATGGAAAATATATGATCCGGTGACTCAATTGCTTCAATTATACCATCACTGGTAAGACCAGAAACCACATAACTGTTGCCAATTGTTTTAATAGCCTGATGATGGTAAGAATTTACCGATAAAGAACACGATTTTTGTGAATCATCAAACTTGCATAAAATATTTTGAAGTAATCCATCTACCAGAAAAATATCATGAATTGCCTTTTCACCATTTGTTGTCTGATGATAAACAGCACCCGGGCACATACTCGGTATATCCTGGTAAAGTGATCCGCCAGTCGCCACGGTCATTAACTGTATACCACGACATATACCCAGGGTTGGCAAGTTCATCATCAAAGCATGTTGCGCCAGTGCTATCTCCATCTTATCGCGAACGGGGTCAGGTGTCCCACATTCTGGGACAATTTCCTCACCCCATATAGAAGGGTCAATATCACCACCACCACTAAGCAACAACCCGTCACAGCAAAAAAGAATATCTTCTGCTGAATATAACTCCGGATGATTTGGAATAATCAACGGAACCCCACCTGCGGCAGCAATGCTGTGACTATATAACATATTTATAGCAGTCTTAGCACCATCATATTCGCCTTCGGTATTATACGTGCCAGTGGATATAGCAATAATTGGTTTGCGCATAACGTAAAGCCTCACAGAGAATCATTCAGTCATTTTAAAGTATATTTATATTGTACCGGTGAATGTTACAAACTGATTAATTAAGCTGAAAATCAGATAACATGTATTAAATATCCTGATAATTGTATGGCCTGGGTATCAGAGGTAATCTCAAAACCTATTTTTCCTAATGATAGATTGCAATTCACCAAAAGCCCCACCCCTCAATCCCCTCCCCGAAGGAGAGGGGAAGAACGTCAATCAGGGACTGACACCGAGTGGCGAAGCCAGAAAGTGTCTATCCCATTAAAATTACATAAATTTAGACCGGTTTTCAGATGCAGTCACTTCGACAGGCAGTGACCAGTAAATATCAAGGTCACTGAGCCTGTCGAAGTGACCTTGATAAAAATTCGTAATTAGTAATTAGTAATTCGTAATTCGTAATTCGTAATTATCTAAGGTGCTATCAAATATTTCAATGCTAAAAACAGGAACGGGGCAACCAGAAATGTGCTGTCAAACCGGTCCAGAAATCCGCCATGGCCGGGTATGGCATCACCGCTATCTTTTACTGCTGCCCAGCGTTTAAAATACGACTCGAAAAGGTCGCCTATTTGTCCCAGGATACCTATTCCCGCACCGATAAGTGCCATATCTAAATAACTGAACTTCTCACCGAACTTAACACCCGGGTCAAAAGTAGGAAGATTCTTGCATATCATTGCAATAGCAATAGCGCAAACTAATCCCGCTATTGCGCCGGAAATAGTTTTCTTTGGACTTATTTGTGGTGCTAATTGTTTACCACCAACACGCGAACCAACCAGATACGCGCCACTATCGCAGGCAAATATCGCCGCAAACATCATCAGGGTACCGGCCTCTGCAGTAGGTAAAAATATCATCAGTACAAACGACATCATGGCCAAGCCAATGAATTGGGTAACTCCCAACAACATCAGGTTAGCTTTTAAACCTATCATGCCATACTTCTCGACATCACCCCAGATACCCAGGAATAGCAACATAAACGCAAGCGCGCCACCAATGGAATCAATAGTCATCCCGATATGGTCACGTCCCTGAATATTAATTGAATGTGCGAGAAGCGGTAATATTATTGCGCCATATACGCCGTTCCAGCGTGAAACAGCATTGGTTTTATGTTTAATTAATGTAGCGCTTTCCCACCCACTGGCGCAGGCAATAATCATTACAAACAGCAGTAATGGTATATCATCGCCATAACCGGCATGGCGATACGTTACATTCCACCAGTGAAAAATAATTATTATCGGGATACCCACCACGGAGGTGAGAAGCCTTTTTATCAGTGCGTTCATATTACCCCTCCGAATTTACGGGTCCTATTTTGATAATCATATATTGCCTGCAGTATATCAATTCCTCGAAAATCCGGCCAGAACTTATTAGTAAACCAGAACTCGGAATATGCAATTTGCCATAACAGATAGTTGCTTACCCTTTGTTCACCTGCGGTACGTATTAATAATTCCGGATCCGGCACGGATGGATAATATAGATTTTCCGATATTGTTTTTTCATCAATCTCATCAACCGAAATATTTGATTGTATAATTGCTTTTACCGCGTCTGTTAACTCCGCGCGCCCGGAATAATTAATCGCCAATATCATTGTCAACCGTTCATTATCTGCTGTTTTTTCTTCAGCATCATGTAACGCGTCTATCAATGGTTGCGGAAGCCCTTTTTTTCTGCCCAGGTGCAATACCCGCACTTCCTGTTGATGCAGATATTCAGTTTCCTGGCGCAATTGCGCTTCCATCAACTCCATCAATGCGTTCACTTCCGAGTCTTCCCGGCTCCAATTTTCCGTAGAAAATGAATATAAAGTGAGGTATTTTATACCCAGATTACGACAACATGAAACCGCGGCACGCACGCTTTGTGTGCCGGCATTATGCCCCACTACCCGTGGCAATCCCTGGTTTGTCGCCCACCTGCCGTTACCGTCCATAATCACCGCGATATGTCGCGGTAATTTTTCGACATTTAACTGGCTGATTATCGCCTTTTCCTCATCATTAAATTGTTGAATATCTATTGCCATTTATATCTCTATCGCCATGTTACAATGTCATTTATATCTTTACGCCCACGTGATGCCGGTGCTTCATCCGGGTATCCCAATGGTGTAATTGCCACAGGTATTACACCTTCCGGCAGATTTAACGCGGTGGCGGCTTTATTAACATCAAAACTGCAAATCCAGCAACTGCCTAATCCTTCTTCTGCCGCGGCTAGTACTAAATGTTCAAAAGCAATAGCAACATCAATATCAGCGTGGTTTTTACCGTCATTGCGTACCCATGCTTCGCCCGGCACTGAACAAGCAACAATTAATACCGGTGCCGCCACGGCCCATGTTTGCCTGTCTAATATTTTCCCGCGCAATTCCGCGTCCTGGACAACATAAAATCGCCACGGTTGCAGGTTACACGCCGAAGGAGCCTGTCGGGTCGCTTCCATCACCCGTTGAAGAATTTTATTATCAATAGCGTCTTTTTTGTATTTTCGTATACTGCGCCGTGACGATATCAAATCATAAATTTGCATTCATATTCCCCTTTTATTAACCTATTCTACCAGAACACCTGCAATTCCTGCTATATAATGCATTTTAGGGAAATGAAAATAACGAAAGAACCTTAAAAAAATGGAGCCACTGGGGAGATTCGAACTCCCGACCTGCGCATTACGAGTGCGCTGCTC
>CAZNLA010000501.1:0-4179 GCA_964573385.1 uncultured bacterium | reverse complement strand
GGGTGGCATTGCCCATTTGGGTTTCAGACATTCCCGGCAATAAAACTGATGTGGCATATGCCGGACAAACAAAAAAAAATGTTGCGGATGCTGATGGTAAGTGGATGGTTAAACTGCGACCTGTAACAGCCAGAAAAAAACAGAAAAGTAAAGAAATGACAATTATCGGGTCAACAAAGATTGTCATTAAAGATGTTCTTGTCGGTGAAAACTGGATATGTTCCGGACAGTCAAATATGCAGATGGCAGTCGGTTCGTCCATGAACGCGAAGGAAGAGATAGCGGCGGCAAATTACCCGCAGATACGCCTTTTTACCGTACCGAATGTTACGTCATTATATCCACGAACCGAATGCAAAGGGGCATGGGTATTATGCACACCGGAAACCGTCGTCGGTTTTTCTGCTGTTGGATATTTCTTTGGACGCCATTTGTATAACACTTTAAATCGTCCAATCGGGCTAATAAATACATCATGGGGTGGTACCATCGCGGAAGCATGGACCAGTTCCGAAGCATTACGCGCTAATTTACCGGAGTTTATACCGGCATTGGACGAAGTAACAAAACCGACCGGCCAATACCTGTCGGAACTGGAAGAATATAAAGCAAAAAAAGTTAATATGGACGTGGCAATGGAAAAGTTTTATTCATTGGAAGAAAATGTTAAAGATGTCGGCCAAACCGCCACGACTGACCTGGATGATTCTGCCTGGAAAACTATGAAACTGCCGGGCAACTGGGAATTAAATGGTTTGCCGGATTTAGACGGAATTGTCTGGTTCAGAAAAACCCTTGATATCCCCGCCAGTTGGGCCGGTAAAGATATTATAATACACCCCGGTCCGATAGACGAAGTAGAAACCACATGGTTTAACGGCACCATTGTCGGGTCACGCGGGAACAGCAGAAAAGGGCAGACACAATTTTGGAATCAGTTACGCGATTATAAGGTACCCGGAAATCTGGTTAAAACAGGCAAAAACGTGGTGGCTATCCGTGTCAGTGACTGCGTTGGCCAGGGTGGTTTATGGGGTGCATCGGCAGATGTCATGTTTGCCGAATTGGCGGATGGCACCGATAAAACCAAAATATCATTAGCAGGCGGATGGCGTTATTCAGTTGAATACACCTTACCACGACCACCTGCCAACCCGGAAACCCCCAACCGACCGAGTGTATTATTTAACGCGATGATTAACCCATTAATTCCATATGCCATAGGTGGCGCAATATGGTACCAGGGAGAGTCAAATGCCGGTCGTGGCAAGCAATACCAGACATTATTGCCAACATTAATAACCGACTGGCGCACCCGTTGGGGGATAAAAGATTTCCCATTCTTAATTGTCAGCCTGGCTAACTTCATGGGTCGCGATGCCCAACCTGCTGAAAGCGCATGGGCAGAGATTCGCGAAGCGCAAACCATGACCACAACAAAATTGAAAAATGTAGGACAAGGATTGGCAATTGATATCGGCGATGAAAAAGATATTCACCCGAAAAACAAACAGGAAGTTGGCCGTCGTCTGGGACTTGCTGCCGAGTTTATCGCTTATAAACACAAGGTAAGTTTTTCCGGACCGGTATATCAGGCAATGAAAGTAGTTAACAATAAAGCGGAATTAACATTCCAATATACTGATAAAGGCCTGGTGGCAAAAGGTGATACTCTGCAAGGTTTTGCCATTTGTGGCGAAGATAAAAAGTTCGTTTGGGCACAGGCAAAGATTGAAGGCAATAAAGTAATCGTATGGGCAGATACAGTAACAAAACCGATTGCGGTACGTTACGCCTGGGGCAACAACCCGGTGTGCAACCTGTATAATGGTGCTGACCTGCCGGCAGTACCCTTCCGCACTGATGTGAAGTAGGCTTTTTTTATTGGGGGAACGTCGAACATTGAACGTCCAACGTTGAAATATTTTTAATTCGATGTTGAAAGTTCGATGTTCGATGTTCGATGTTCGATGTTCACATATTGTCATACTCTATTTTAATTATTAACGCTGAACAATGGGGTTCGATTTACAGCTTCACCCCAACCCCTCCCCGAAGGAGAGGGGCTTTTTTATTGGGGGAACGTCGAACATTGAACGTCCAACGTTGAACGTTGAAATATTTTTTAATTCGATGTTGAAAGTTCGATGTTCGATGTTCACATATTGTCTTACTCTATTTTAATTATTAACACTGAACAATGGGGTGGGGCGAAAGTTCTGTTTTATAATTCTTAACCCAAATAAATTGAACAAGTTTTCAGTTATTAAGAGTAATTTATGCCTTGTAAAGGCATTTTAATGAGTAACCCCAGGCGTCAGCCTGGGGATTAAAACATAAAATTGACTGCGCCTCGAAGAGGTGCTTTCATAAAGTCGCCTTTACAAGGCTCATGTTAATAGCCGTTACTTCCCCAGGCTGACGCCTGGGGTTACTCATTATGTCACCACTCCGTGGCTAACATATTGAATTCGGTAGAAATCGATTATATTTCGAATATAAATTCAGTGACCTTTATATAAATCCTGACTTTTTTTATACGGATTTGGTTATTAACGGCTTAATCTCCCCCAATTCAATCTTCCAGATACACACCATCTGCTTTTAATTTATCCTGCAATTTTTTAACATTTACCTTGTTTAATTCAATATTTTCTGCCAGGGCCATGGCAGCAGCCGTTCCTATCCCCTGCCCCATTACCATACAGTGGGTTTGTACCCGCACAGACGAATGTGCCTCGTGGGTGGATGACGCGCATCTTCCTGCCACTGCCAGGTTTGGTATCTGGTTATTTATGCACATACCTAACGGAATATGGTAACTTGTGCCGGTTGCCAGCATATTTGAATTACCACGGTCGGTGTATGTGGTATACCCGGTACCTTTTGGGTCATGGATATCCACCATCCACACCCCATGTCCAATGGCATCTTCGTGTTTTACCGCATCCAAAACCATCTGGTGAGTTAATTTCTTAATTCCGGTAATCCTGCGGGATTCGCGGATTCCTAGGGAAAAGCCGGTCTGGTCTATTTTAGCATTTTCCATTCCGGGTACATGCTCGCGCCAATAATCTAAATATTGCACCATATATTCCCGCGCCAAAGCGGTTATCCGGGATAATTCTTCCTCATTTAACGGGTTCCCCGCCACCGGCAGAATATTCCATAACATATGGTTCGCCGCCCCCCAATGAGAAAATGAACCGCGAAGGTTACCTTCATTTACCGGTGGCATTTTGCCTTCTCTTTTTAGCTGAATCATCATATCAATGGCTTTTTTTATTTCTTCAGGTTTATTGCGGATAGTTGCTTCATCTATTCCATGAAGCGCAAATATCAGCGTCATCCCCTGTACTAACCCGTCTATTTCACGACCATATTCAAAATTAACACCCGATTTCGCCGCGACATCGCCATCACCGGTGGCGTCAATTACAATATCCGCCAAGATAGCCCGACGTCCGACTTTGGTATCGCAAAGCAAACCTTTTATCCTGCCATCATTAATTATAGGCTCACCCGCGGCCAGATAACATAACGTTTTCACCTTTGCTTCGTCCAACATTCGTTGCCATACAATCCGCATTCCTTCCGGGTTAAACCAATGAGTTTCATGGGCGAAAGGATAACTGCCATCCTGAACAATCCAGCCCTTTTTTGCTGCCCGTTGCGCGCTTTCCTCAACCAAACCGTAAATAACCATCTTCTCACGGTCGCTGCGATGCCAACCGTTCACCATTGCGTTAGTGGCCATCCCGCCGACTGATGGCCAGCGTTCAATAAGAATAACCTTGCACCCGTGGCGTGCCGCGCTCACCGCCGCCGCCACACCAGAACAACCACCACCACAAACCAGAACATCGCAAACATCCAACACAGGCACTTTCTCCGCCGGCACCAATATTTCCATACTTTTTCTCCCCAAATGCTGATGATGCCAGTATATCATTGCTAATAATTGATTACAACCTAACCAGAATGAAAAAGGAAAGTTTTCGGTTTTAGGTGTTCAGATGTGGTCACTAACAACCCATAATATTCTACATATCTTTTCTTTGATTCTATATTAATATTAATTCCATAGCCCACGGCAACGCCGTGGGTGGTTTTACGATATATATTTACGCTCTGTAAGAGCAATATTCCTAAAACGAAGGAATTATGCTCTTACAGAGC
>CAZNLA010000500.1:0-4191 GCA_964573385.1 uncultured bacterium | reverse complement strand
GTATAATCACGATGAGTGTCGCTTTGCCCCATTACAAGTGGCAGCAAACTGCGGCCATCCGGCCCATTCGGTTCGGTATCACCACAAATATCGCGGATAGTTGCGCATACATCCACTGCGGAGGTAAGCGCGTTAACACATTTTCCCGCTTTCGCTTGTGGGTGGCATATCAGCAATGGTATGCGTGAATGCGCTTCGCGATGCGGGTAACCTTTTGCGTAACAGTTTTGCAATGTTTTGTCAGCACATAATTCATGACCATGATCTGTTGTTAATATCAACGTCGTGTTTTCCCACATATTTAATGCGTCCATCCGGTCAAGAAAATGCCCAAGCCAATGGTCAACCATGGTAACTTTGCCATAATATTGCGCACGTATCCAAGCCAATTCTAACTCAGATGTATCCGCTAAAAACTTTTGCGTCTCATTATTATTCTGGTACGGTGGCCAACAGGTAAACTCCGGATGGTCTTTACCGTCCGGGCTATACATAACACGATATTTTTCCGGCAGGTAATGTGGTTCATGCGGGTCAAATGCCTCTGTCCACAGGAAAAATTTATCATGTTGGTAATTATTGCTCAGCCAATCCGCTGATTTCTGCATCACCTGCGCACAGGGAAAAAGCGATTCGTCCTGCATAAAATTGCGGGCATTGCTGTAATACATGCTGCCCCACCCGCCGTCTCTAATCCAGTGGTTTGACCGATATTTATCAATACTTGCAGCCCATTCCGGCACTGCATTCAACGGCGCGGTATCCCACATATCCAATTCGTGACCACGTATAAACTCAACCCCATTAAATGGTTCAAAATACCCATGCGCGCCATTTTCCCAGTAATGGTAATGGTCAGTAATCATTTGGGTTACATAACCGCGTTTATGGGTATCTGTCGCCAAATGCCGGTCCCATGGTTCAATATGCCCCCACCCGCGCCACAAAAACTCCTGGCGTCCGGTAAACAATTCGCGCCGTGCCGGCATACATGGTGCAGACCCGATAAAGTGATTATCAAATGTAACTGATTTTTCGGCTAAACGCTGAATATTCGGGGTTTTAACATCGCTGCAACCATATGGCTCCAAACAATGAAAATTCAGGCTATCCAGCAATATGGTAATAACATTCATGGGTAACCCCTTTTAAATTTTAACCGGATAATGCTGCAACCATTGGCAAACTTCACGAATTGTATCCGGTTTGCACAATGACGGCATAACCCCCGCGGATGTCACGACTAATCCACGTTGGTGCGGTAACGTGTCAAGGTCATGCTGTATCTGTTTAATTATCTCTTCCGCGTCGTTATATGCCCACAGCATTGCGTTGGTTCCGCCTATCAGGCATATTTGCGGACATGCAGTGCGTCCATCCAATAATGTGGTGTTGCCCAATGTCGGCGAGGTGAAAGCCTCGAAACCGGCTACTGGCAATGTCGCCAATTGCGGCAATAATGCTTTTAAATGGCCACACATATGCAGCACCATTAAACGTCCGGCATTACTACCAATCGCGCAATATTCTGTTAACACCGGCAAACAATATCTGTTGTATTGCGCCGGTGAAATTAATGTAGTCGATGTATTTTCTATAAAATATAATGTATCCGCAGGACTGTAAGTTACTGACAATTCTGTTTTACGCAACAAAACCCGATGCATTGCGGCGAACAACGTTTCAACTTCACTGGTATAATCTGATAACAGCAAATGGGCATTTTCTACCCCTGCCAACCATTCCACAAACTCCATCAATGGCGATTCACCAATCCCCTGCATTGTGCAGGCATTTTCACCGAAAATCTTGCATTGTGTCAGCGCGCTTTCTATTCCGGTATCATCTTTTTCTATCGCAGTATCTTCATAATACGCGGTCATCCGCAATATATCCTCACGGCATTTAATAGGGAACTCTGTCGGGTGCCACGAACATGATGCCTGATCATAAATATGGGTGCCGGTCATGTTGCCATATGGTGATGTATAACAAAATTCTGCTATACCATCAGTAACTTTCCTTTCCATTGCGGTTGTTTTACGCTTTTCCGCGAATGGCGCGGCAACGCCCATATGCGGGTCACACCCTAATAGCTTTAACGCGCTGAAAATATTATTATCTGGAAAATAACCGGCATGCGCGGCCATATACGCGCCATCAATTTTCGGCCAGAAGGGTAATCTGTCCACCGGTTTCATCGTTAATGCCGCCAGCCATCTTTCACGTGGTGTCATGCTTTAGCCTCACATATAATAGGGTCAACGGCATGCCATTCGCCCTGTGGTGATTCATCAGCCGCATATACAATTGTCGCGCCTGCCCATGGCTCTATTCTGCCTGTCAGCATCGGGTCATTTGTCTTAACCATCCAGTTTTGCATATGCTGTCGCATATCCACCAATACCTGCGCGTAACCCGGGTCGCCAGCACGGTTACAGGCTTCATTGGGGTCAAAAATTAAATCATACAGTTCCTCGGCAACCGACGGTCGCGTGTCCCAACCTGCTTTGCGCAACATGGTTTTAGTTACACTGTCATCACAATTGGGCAATATCGGGTGAGGTTGCGGGTTAAAACGACGAATGTAATTATACCTGCCTGTCCTTACCGACCGCATTGGTTCTACGGCGGCGTGCCAATTAACTTCCGCGTGTATTTCGTCACGTATTGGCGTACCATCATTAACTAAAGGCAGTAACGACGCACCTTCCAACCATGCCGGTGGCGGTAATTTTGCCACATCACAAATAGTTGGAAATATATCAATATGGCTGGTTAAAGCGTCAACAACTTTACCGCCACTGAAATCTACTGCCGGGTTGCGAATCATCAGTGATACCCCGGTACCATGGCCGGTAAGGTTACATTTCATGAATGGGTAAGCTATTCCATGATCGGTGGTGATGATTATCAGGGTGTTGTCGGTTAAACCCGCCATATCAAGCGCGTCCAATACCTGACCAATACAATTATCCAACAAATTAACAGCAACACTAAAATCCGCAAAGTCACGTCGTGTTTCCGGTGTGTCAGGTAATGGTGACGGCGGACGCACATAACGCGGGTCGCCACCGGGTGCATTACGGGTGGTGTGCCATTGTTCACCATTGCCATGTCGGTGGGTTAAGTCAAATCCGCAGTCAAGGAAAAATGGTTTAGACCGGTCAACATTCAATATATAACTTGCGGCGACCTGGGCGTACCATTGGTTATTAGACTCAGAATCTTTTGCCCATTCCGGCCAATGCTCCCTGTCTAAAACCCTATCATACCCTAATTCCGGCACTTTATCGCTGGTTGTTACATGTTGTATACCTGCAATCGCTGTCGCGTATCCATTGCTTTTTAAATAATTTGCCAGATGTTTTGTAACATCATTTAACTGCCCACCGCGATGCGCGAGTGCTGTCATACCATTTTGGTGCGGATATTGCCCCGTCAACAAAGCCGCGCGACTGGGTGAACATGTAGGGGCAGCACAATGATTATTACGAAACAGTACCGCATCCTCAGCAAATCGCTGCAAATTCGGTGTATTTACCGCATGGCCAAACGGTTGTATATAACGCCCGGTATCATGGGAATGAATGTAAATAACATTAATATTTCGCATAATAATCCTCTTGATTTATTATTTGATTTTTAATCAATAATACCTGTCAAATGGGGAAATTATTTTTGATTTTACAGTGTTTTCCTTTTCAATTTTCTAATTACAAAACCTGTTTTTCTTAATTATAGATAGCAATTCCCCAAAAGCCCCACCCCAACCCCTCCCCGAGGAGAGGGGCTTTTTATATTGGGGGAACGTTAAACATTAAACTTTCAACGTCGAACTTTTGAATTATACTTAGTTGGATATTCGATATTAATATTACCTTTCTTCCCTTCTCCTACGGGGAGTGCTTTATAAACATCTTTAATAATAAGTGCAATTTTTAATAAAACACTGATAAATGGGAGGGAAGTTGTACTCAACTTCCCCGAAAGAACCGGTATAATAATGTCATAAAACGATACAACGACAGATTATTTTAGTGGTGCTGTATTTACGAACCTTGATTTGTCGTCACCTCCGCTTCTTTCTATTAATAAAGACACTGTCGTGGAAGTTGAGTACAACTTCCCTCCCATTTGACCGATACAATTTATCTTCTATCAAAACATCTAATTATCCATAAACATTCA
>CAZNLA010000499.1:0-4195 GCA_964573385.1 uncultured bacterium | reverse complement strand
CCGGTAATCAGAGCCATCGGTGCAACAAAAGTATGGAGCTCTCTACTCGACTATATCAAAGGTGGCATTATGAGCATTAACAGCATTATTGACCGCGCCATGAATGACGGTGGCGGTATTTTACGACTGGCGCCGAACTGGGTTCCCCGGGTTTTCTGTGTACCTGGCCGACGCATAAAATTGCATCCTGACGATTATTATTCGCTGGGGTGCAACCGCGGTGGCATTGACGAACGGTGGTTTGCATCCACCACATGGGCGGAAAACGGGCCACTTACCGCTCCGGACGAAGGGTTGAGTTATGTGGCAACGGAGAATGGCGAAAAGGTGTTGCTGCGTGATGTTGTCAGCCATTTGAAAGGCGAACTAATCGGTGGTAAATTATGGGATAAATACGGAAAATGGCCGATGTATTCAAAGTTTTTTGATAACAAAGGGCCGTTGCCGCATCATATTCATCACCGCGATTGCCACGCGGCGGCGGTTGGTCAGATGGGCAAGCCGGAAGCATATTATTTTCCACCACAGGTGAATAACCACGGTGGCGATTTTCCATATACATTTTTTGGTTTTGAACCCGGCACAACAAAACAACAGGTGCGCACCTGTCTGGAAAATTACACCAAAGGCGATAATAAAATCACCGCGATATCAAAGGCATACCGGTTAATGCCGGGAACCGGATGGAATGTACCACCGGGTGTGTTGCATGCCCCGGGTAGTCTGTGCACATACGAACCGCAGAAAGCGTCCGATGTCTTTGCTATGTATCAATCGGTGGTGAATTTCCAAGTAATCCCCGAAGATATGTTGTGGAAAAATACTCCACCGGAAAAAATCGGCGATATTGATTATTTAATTGAAGTCATTGATTGGGATTTGAACATAGACCCCAATTTTATGGATACGAATTATATGTCACCACAACCCGCCCGCGATGAAAAAGAGATGGGGGACCTTGGATACAGTGAAACCTGGATTTGCTACAAAGCCGATGCTTTCAGCGCCAAAGAATTGACAGTATACCCGGGACAGTCAGTGGTAATTCGCGATGCTGCGGCATATGGATTTATTATGATGCAGGGACATGGCAAAATTAATAATCTGGATATCGAAACCCCTTCCCTCATCAGGTTCGGCAGCATGACCCACGACGAATGTTTTGTCTCTGAAAATACCGCCATCGCCGGTGTAAAGATAACTAATCTATCATTATGCGACCCACTGGTAATGCTAAAACATTTCGGTCCGCATAACCCTGATTTATTAATTACACAGTAATGCGCAGAGTAGGCACTGAGATTCACTGAGGGTTATTACAGGGGGTTATATTTATTTAATAAACCCCCTGAAATCATGTCAATCATGTTAATCATGTCCAAAAAACTATAAACTGAAAACTTTTTTCTTTTTTTTACTTTAACTTCGCTTTTTTGGGTTGACACACACTAATGACAAGGGTATATTCTGCTCAGCGCATTACGGTGGAGTGATTTTATTTTCCCCGGGTTGCCTTTATACAAGAATTTCGCCTTTCTTCAAGGAGATTGTAACTTTACCCCAACCGTCCTTAATGCTGATAAATTGCGATATATGCAGTGGTGGCTAAATATATAAATGGTGAAATAATGATGCGTGAGTATGAAATAAAGCTGGATGTGGTTTGCGAGGGTTTTGATGGGGTGATGCAGTGGTTTCAGCCGCGGGTAGGAATGGTACCACCTGACACCGCTATTCTCACCGTTACCCGTGCTGATATCAGTGGCAGCGATATATTTTTTGCGTTGCGGTCGATGCGGTCGTTTGATGGTGGCAAAACATGGTCCGACATGGTTTCTCACGATGATACCCTGGGTAGGCGGGTAGAAGATGACGGGGTGGAAGTAGTAATTATTGACGTTACCCCGTTGTGGCACGCCGCCAGTGGCAGAATGTTGGGTACCGGTCAATCCGCACGCTACCAGGGTAAACACCTGCATCCCGACCCGCGCCGTCGCGAGGTGGCGTATACCGCGTATAACCCGGTGGATAACAGTTGGATGCCGTGGAAAATGATGGAACTGCCGGATATGGATAGCAAGTTTTTCAGCGCCGGTGCCGGGTGCGGCCAGCGTGTCGATTTGCCGAATGGTGATATTTTGTTGCCGATATATTTTATGCCATATGAACAGGCGAAAGATTCGTGGCATAACAGTTATTCCACTGTGGTGGCGCGTTGCCGTTTTGACGGTGAAACGCTGACATACATCGAACATGGCAATGAAATGACATCACCGATACCGCGTGGTTTATACGAATCTTCACTGACGCAATTCAATGGCAAATTTTACCTGACACTGCGTAACGACATCAGCGGTCATGTCGCCGTCAGCGATGACGGGTTGAATTACAGCGACCCGATTCCATGGTGTTTTGACGATGGGGAAAATCTGGGAAGTTACAACACCCAGCAACATTGGGTAACCCACAGTAACGCTTTATACCTTACCTACACCCGCCGTGGCGCCGGAAATGACCATGTATTTCGCCACCGCGCGCCGTTATTCATGGCGAGGGTAGATACCGAAAAGCTATGCGTTATCCGCGATTCAGAACATATCATAATGCCGGAAAAAGGCGCCTGTTTTGGCAATTTTGGCACTGTCAATGTATCGCCCACTGAAACATGGGTGGTGGACGTGGAGGCGATGCAGGGTGACGCGAATGATTTATTTAATACGGCAAAAACGGTGGCGCGCGGCGCGAATAACCGGATATATATCTGCCGTATATTGTGGGATAAGGTGAATAAAAGTTTTAGACATGATTAACATGATTAAATTTATTTGGCAAAGCCAAAAATCATGTCAATCATGTTAATCATGTCAAGAAAAAGGAGCAATACAATGTCTGATAATATTATGCGTGCCGGCGACCGAATGCGCGCGACCTATGAGTTCAAACCGATGGACCATTTGCATCGGCAGGAATTTTATATTTGGGAAGAGGCACTGGAACGGTGGAAAGGCGAGGGGTTGCCGGATGACTGGCGCGAACAGAACCTTTTTAATTACGACCCGCAGGGGATGTTTGGCACCGGGCTTAATTTGGGATGGTGCGAACCGCCGTTTATTCCGTATTTTGAGGATAAACTGTTGGAGTCGCGTGGCGATTACGAAATCCGTCAGGATGGTGCCGGACGTACCATACAGGTATTCACCGGACGCTCCCACGGATTTATGCCGATTTACATGAAACACGCGGTGTCAAATATGGCGGATTGGGAAGAAGTATCTCAGCGGTTGGATGTAAAAAATGAGAAACGCTGGGAAAATCTGGAAGAAACAGTAACCCGCCAACGAGACACTGCCTATGCGGTGGGCGGCATGCTACACCAGCAGTTAGTAGGCGGATATATGTATCTGCGCGCGTTGATGGGACCGGAAGACCTGATGTATATCATGTATGACGAACCGGAAGTTGTCCACGCCGCCATGAAAACATGGCTGGAATTAATGGACGAAGGCATTCGTCGCGTGCAGCAAATCACCGAAATTGACGAAATTTTCATGGCGGAAGATATCTGCTACAACCACGGTCTGCTGATATCGCCGGACAGCATGCGCGAGTTCTTAGTGCCGTATTACCAGCAACTACTCAGCAATGCCACCAGTCGTCAACAGCGAAAGATATATTATCAGGTAGATACTGATGGCGATTGCCGACCTGCTATCCCCATTTATAACGAGTTGGGCATGGCGCGCATGTCGCCATTTGAGGTAGCCAGCGGATGTGATGTGGTGGAAATAGGCCGTCAATACCCGAATCTAATCATGTCCGGCGGAATTGACAAGCGCATCCTCGCCGAAGGTAAAAAAGCAATCGATGCCCACCTGGAATATATCATTCCCGCCATGGTGGAACGCGGCGGATATTACCCAACCTGCGACCACGGCGTGCCGGATGATGTGAGTTTTGAAAATTATATGTATTACCGTCAACGCGTTTGCGAGTTGGACCATAAATAAAATTAAAAATTTAAAGTTGAAAATTAAAAATTGAAGAGGCAATTGCAATTTTTTTTCTAATTAAAGATTGCAATTCCCAAAAAGCCCCACCCCTCAATCCCCTCCCCGATGGAGAGGGGAAGAACGTCAATCAGGGACTGACACCGAGTGGCGAAGCCAGGAAGGTGTCTTGTCTGTAACTTAAATTA
>CAZNLA010000498.1:0-4216 GCA_964573385.1 uncultured bacterium | reverse complement strand
TATTTGTGATGAAAACAACCAGGGTGGTATTGGCATAATAAGTCATGGTACGCATGGATATCACCGGGAAAATGGGGCAACATGGCTGAGTATTTTGCGCAGTCCGGCATATGGGTGCATGGATGTGTCACCGGAATGGCAGAGATACCGTCACCGACATATTCCGCATCATGACCAGGGAGAACGGCAGGCGCGGTTCACCTTTGTATTTGGCGATGCTGCTAATGATAACGCGGCAATGACGCGAGTGGCATATGAGGCAAACATAGGATTAGAAAAACTGGTATATTTCCCAACATGCAGGAAACAGGAAAATAAAAAACAAACATCATTTTTAACTGTAAGTCATGAAAATGTAATACTTGCTACTATGAAAAAGGCTGAAGATGGTGATGCGTTAATTCTGCGATTCCGAGAAGTTGCAGGTTGTCATACAGCATTTACCATAATTGTGGATGGCGTATCTTATGACGCGTTCATTGGTGCGTATTGTTTGAAAACATATCGAATAAACCGAACAAGCGGGGAATTAGTTGAAACCGATTTGTTAGAAAGGGAATGTTGATGAATTATGTGAGTTCTATAGCGCAAAATACACGACGTGAGTTGTTTTATTCAAAAGTCCGTGGGCAGATATACGAATATGTGAATACTGACGGCACCGGTAAAGTGGCACAATTCACCCCGCCATATCGTGAGGTTTTATGGATTCTGCCGGCTTTGTATACCGGCAGTCAGGAATATATAGATTTGGCAAACCGGATGGTGGCAGGATACGATACTGAACTGTCTCCCGGGCATATATATAATGGTCCCGGTGAGGTGCAGGGGAAGATGTTTGGCATTTTTCAATCGAATACTCTGGCACATTTATTGCACCGTTTTGGCAATTTAATGACGCCTGGCGCGCGTGAAACTGCGGTGTGGCATACCCAGCAGGTTTTTAAAACTTTCCGCGGTGCGGCACAACCTGATTTTAAGTTTCATGGTGCAAATGATAATATGCCGATGATGGCTACATGTGGGTTGATACTTGGCGGTGAAGCACTGAATGATCTGCAGGCGGTGAAACATGGCGTATGGAATCTGAATCAATTCCGCCGTTTGCTTAGCCGTGCCGCCTGGGCATCTGAGTTTAATTCATCAACTTATAGCGCTGTGACATTGGCAACTGCCGCGAAAATCGCCACATTTTCACATGATGAAAATATTCGCCAACTGGCATTGCAGATAGAGGAAAGAATGTGGGCGGAAATATTGCTGCATTATCACCCGGGAACATTAAGACAAGCCGGTCCGCAAAGCCGCGCTTATTGTGTTGATTATGCCGGTCATAACCATTCACTGCAGGTTATCCAGTGGTATGCATTCGGAGAAGAACTGACCGGACGCGATATAATTAAAAGTTATTTTGAACCTGACAACATCGAAATACTCCACTTTTCCGGTTTTCCTATTCAATCTATCGCGGAATATTGTGACTTTCTGGATACTGAATTGCATATTCCGGAAAATCTGGGACATCTGATAACTGAACGTAAATATCCCGCGGTGTTGCGCGGACGTACTGAGGTGATGAGTCATTTTACCGGTGGTGCCGGGCAATATAACACCTGCACCTTTATGCAAGATAAATTTTCACTGGGCACCAGTGATATTCCCATGTGTGGTGGTGAACAGACCGCAAATCTTTACGCCACATATGCCCTGAAACCGGAAGTGAAAAGATTTGAAGACGCATCCACTGTTTTCTTTAAATATTTCACTTCAAACCAGGAAATGGGGTCGATGGAAACCGGTACAGACGGGAAATATTGGGGAGAGAAATTTATATCGAATCAGGGATGGTGTTATGGCATGCAACACGAGAAAACTGCGGTGTTATTAACGGTCCCGAATCTTAATAATTCTCCCCTAACCACGAATATATTAAAACTGTCAGTTGTTTTTCCGGCGCATTATGGCAACATTACCCGCAGTATTATCGGTGGCAGCGAAACGCGTGACGGTGCAAATGGTGAATGCGCGGAAGTTGTGCCGGTATCTGTTGAGGCGGGTGAAGTCTTTATAAATATTTATCCATTAATGCCTACAGTTATGCCGCGAAAAACCGCGATTCGTTTTACCCGGCAGAATCATTATGAAATGCTGGATTTAATAAATTATGAAGGTGAAAATAAAGATTTTACCAGCGAAGAATTATCGCGAATGCTGAACGGTTTTGTCTTTACAATTGATGATAAGAAGAATTATAAATCGCTGGCAGATTTTCATGATAAATATTCAAAGGTGTTAATAACTGACTATATGCTTTCAGACCATCGTTTTTTTATGTATCAGCATAAAGATTTGGAAATGGAAATAGTGCTTACAAATTATCCTGCTTTCGGTGTGCAGACTCAATCACTAAATGGTCGGCAATATCCGGCACCGGTATTTGAGTCAAACCAGACAGATGTTAATTTGCTACCATTTATGACAGGTAAAGTAGAACCAAATACCCCGTTTTTTCCATGGGAAAGTTTAGAAATGCACCCTTATTATGGTAAATATTGGGTAATAGGGTCGCGGGGTTTGCCGGAAGAAGAAAATTACAGCAGACGGACAGATGCAGGAATTGAATAGGAAAATGGTAAAGTAGTAAATTTAGCATTTGCTGATGTTTGTATAAATAATCGTAAAATCGAAAATTAAGGAAATATTTAATTATGAAAATTGTATTTTTTGGCGGTGGTTCACATCGTTATTTAACAATTGCAAGGTCGGTTATGGCTGTGCCGGGATTAATGGAAAATGGCGAGATTAACCTTTATGACCTTGCCGTTGACCGCGCGGAAGCAGTTGGCCGCATGGCAATGAAAAGTCCGGAGTATGGCAAGGTGAATTGCAAAATTAATTGGGGTACCACGCTGGACGAAGCATTGGATGGCGCGGATGTTGTTTTTGTGGTGTTAATGGCCGGCAGTCAACGTAATTTCAGCCAGATTTGTGATGCGTGTGGCCCAAACGGTTTTATGTCGTCTGACCAGTTATCACCCAGTGGTGCTATGCTGGCACTAAAAGGCGGACCGATTCTTATGGATTTGGCACTGCGTATGGAACGGTTATGTCCGCAGGCTTTACTGGCGGATTATGCTAATCCTGTTGCGGTGCTAAGCGCGGCGGTGAATAACCATACAAAAATTAATTGTTTGGGTGTTTGTGGTGGTTATGTTAATCATCAGTGGGATTTACCGCGGTTATTATTTGGCAAAGACGAACAGTTGGCGGATTTTGATATTCGTTGCGCCGGGGTAAACCACATGAGCTTTATCCTTTCCGGTTCAACATATCGCGGTACTGATATTTATAGCCTTGCTGCTGAAAAGGTGACAGATAATTGGGTTATGCCGGCGCTTTCTGACAGGTGGAATGATGGCGCAAAGGCAAATATAACAAACAGTGTAAATACACTGGTAAAATATTACCGCAAGTATGGACATTTGATATTTTCTACCGAAGGTGATGGGCTGGCGCACCTAAATATGGAAGGCAGTTACCTGGCGAAATTAAAAAGATATAAAACGCGTAGCGCAAGTGAGTTAGATAATAACGACATTAACTGGCGCGCTTCAAGGGCGGCGGCAGACCTTCAATTTCAGTCATGGCTTAATGTTGACTTAAGCGAAAATGACTGGAACATGGAACGTCCGGAAGCGCATTACCTGTTACGGGCAGACCAGGATATAATGGTGAAGATTGTGAAAGCAGTCGGCGGTATAGAAGAGACGCCAATAGCCGCCAGTCGTCCTAATGAAGGCGCGGTAATTGGCTTTAAAGACCGCACAGTTCTGGAATATTCGCAAATACTAAGTCGCGACAGCATCCGTGCTTCCGGCACATTCGAAATCCCGGATATCTTCCAGGGGTTGGTATCATCATTGGCCACCCACCAAACCTTACTGGGCGACGCAATCGCCACCCGCGACCCACGGGTGTTGTTTGAGGCGTTATATTGCTACCCGGTTAAACAGGACACAGCCGACAGCAAAGCGTTGTGGCGCGATTTAATAGAGATAGCATCCCCGGAAATCCCAACAGAGTTCCAAAAAACAAGAGAGATGTTTTTGCTGTAAGGGATACTTTTGATAGTTGCTGATTATTAAGTTTAAATAACGAAGTAATTGCAAAACCTGTCTGAATTGTAGGGAATGCCGTCCCCGGCATTCCGTACAGA